>DATFXZ010000100.1:0-3701 GCA_035315305.1 Terriglobia bacterium
CACCTGCTGGTGCCGGTCGTCACGGAGCCGAAGATCGCACAGAACGCGTTGAAGTGGGCCGTGATGGAGATGGAGACACGGTATAAGAAGCTCGCGAAGCGGGGCGTGAGAAATCTGGAAGCTTACAACGAACAAGTAAAGCAGCTTCCAATTCCCGGTTTCGACGACAACTCCGGTCAGGAAGAAGACCGAGAACCGCTGCCGTACATTGTCATTGTCATCGATGAATTGGCGGACCTTATGATGACTGCGCCACGCGAAGTCGAAGAATCAATCACGCGGCTGGCGCAGATGGCTCGGGCCGTGGGCATTCATCTGATCCTCGCGACGCAGCGGCCTTCCGTGGATGTCATCACTGGACTCATCAAAGCCAACTTCCCTGCCCGCATTTCATTCCGGGTTGCATCGAAGGTCGACTCCCGCACGATCCTGGACTCCAACGGCGCCGAGCAACTCCTTGGCCGAGGCGATATGCTTTTCCTGCCGCCCGGCTCTGCCCGTTTGATGCGCGTGCACGGCCCACTTGTCACCGAAGAAGAAGTCACGCGTGTAGTCGCCTTTCTGAAGAAACAAGGAAAACCCGCCTACAACGAAAGCATTCTTCAATCTCCCGAGGAACGCTCAGACTTCGACGGCGACATCGAAGGTGAAGTTGACGAACTGTACGATGAGGCCGTAAAGATTGTCGTCGAAATGGGTAAAGCCTCCACCTCCGTGTTGCAACGGCGCCTGCGAATCGGCTACGGTCGTGCCGCCAGTCTGCTCGATGCAATGGAACGAGACGGTATCATCGGGCCGCCCGATGGAACGAAGCCTCGCGCCGTCCTCGTCAATCGAGAGGACTATCTCCGCGAGTAATCTTTTGTGAATCTTCAGCGTTTTTGTGGCTAGATTACCTTCTATGGGTTTTCGAACTGATGCGATTCATGCCGGGCAAGAACCGGATCCCACGACAGGCGCTGTAACAGTTCCGATTTATCAAACCTCCACATACGTCCAGGAAAGCATCGGCAGGCATAAGGGTTTCGAGTACGCCCGTACTCAAAATCCAACGCGGATGGCGCTGGAAAAGAATGTGGCCGTCCTGGAACGCGGGGTGGCCGCATATGCTTTTGCTTCCGGAATGGCGGCAACGACAGCCATCACTCAACTGCTGCTCAAGCAAGGCGATCACGCGATCTGTTCCGACAACGTTTACGGCGGAACATTCCGGTTGTTTGACAAGATCGTTCGGCATTACGGCATCGAGTTCACGTATGTAAATACGTCGAATCTGTCGGATGTGATGCCGGCGATTCGTCCGAACACACGCATGGTGTTCATTGAAACGCCGACAAATCCGATCATGTCGATTACGGACATTCGCGGTGTCTCGGCAATTGCGCATCAGGGCGGTTGCCGCGTGGTGGTCGACAACACGTTCATGACTCCTTATTTTCAGCTTCCGCTGGAACTAGGCGCCGATATCGTCATCCACTCGACGACGAAGTATCTCAACGGCCACAGCGATAGTGTTGGCGGCGTAGTTGTTTTAAAACGTCAGGATGATGCCGAGCGGCTTCAGTTCATTCAGAACGCAGCAGGCGCCATTCTCTCTCCGTTTGATTCCTGGCTTGTGATGCGCGGAATCAAGACGCTGCCGATAAGGATGGAAGCGCACAATTCGAATGGCATGGCGGTCGCGAACTTTCTCGCGAATAAAAAAGAAGTGGAGAAGATTTACTATCCCGGATTGCCGAATCATCCGGGCCACGAACTGGCCAAGAAACAGATGTCGGGCTTTGGCGGAATGATCGCCATCGACGTCGGCAGCCTCGACCGCGCCAGGCGTTTTCTGGAGCGCGTGAGGCTCTGTTCGCTTGGAGAAAGTCTTGGTGGAGTCGAGACGCTCATTTCGCATCCCGCGACGATGACACACGCCTCAGTGCCCGCAGAGGAGCGCCAGCGCTTAGGTATTACGGACGGGCTTGTGCGTCTCTCCGTAGGAATCGAAGACGTCGAAGACCTGATCGCCGATCTCGAAAAGGCATTTGGTTCGCTCTAGCCCTTTGTCAGCCGCGGAGCGGTGAACCGCCTACCCCCCAATCGACGAATCGATCCACTCAATGTACTTATCGAACGCGTCATCAATCGTCACGCTGACGATCTCGGGCAGCGAATAACTATGCATCCCCTTGATCCGATCCTGCAGCTGATCAAACCGTCCACGCGTCGTTTTGATTAACAGCAGCACTTCATTGGACCACGTCAGCTTACCCTCCCACACATAGCAGGATCGAATCCCCGGCAGCACGTTCACGCATGCCGCGAGCTTTTCAGTCACAACCGTCTGCGCGATTGTGTTCGCCTGTTTTTCTGATTCGCACGTGACAAACACGATAATTTTGTCCGTCATCTTATTGGTATGATCTCCCTATGACGAAGATTAAATTCGGTACCTCGGGATGGCGCGCAATCATTGCAGATGAATTCACGTTCGCCAACGTTCGTCTCGCTACCGAAGCTATCGGCCGTTACGTCAAGCGCCGGAATAGCTCACCCACACTGCTCGTCGGCTACGACACTCGATTTGCCTCCGAGGATTTCGGTCGCGAAGTTGCGCGCGTTCTCTCATCTCAGAATATTCACGCGCGGCTTTGTTCACAAGCTGTGCCGACGCCGGCAGTCGCGTTCACCATCGTTCGCGGCAAGCTCGACGGCGCTATAAACATCACCGCAAGTCATAACCCCGGCGAGTACAACGGCCTGAAGTTCTCAACCGCGGATGGTGCACCTGCTCTTCCTGAGGTGACATCGGAAATCGAAAATGAGATCGTGCAGCTCCAACAATCGAATTGGGAGTTCACGGCAAAATCGAATGAAAAGCTGATCGAAAAAGTGGATATTGGCCCGCCTTATCTCCGTGACCTAGCCACAAAAGTCGACTTCGAGAAAATCCGTGACGCGCACCTAAGCATTGCCTATGACGCGCTTCACGGTTCTGGCGCCGGCTACCTGGACGTAGTTCTTCAGCAAGAACACATTCCCGCGACTGTACTGCACACGAATCGCGATGTTTATTTCGGAGGCCATCATCCGGAACCCGCAGACGAGCAGCTAAGCGAATTGAAAAGCGTGATGAAGAAAAATTCCCTAAAGCTGGGATTGGCGACGGACGGTGATGCCGACCGGTTCGGCGTATTGGATGAAGGCGCAGAATTCATCTATCCCAACGAGCTGATTGCGATGCTCGTCGATTACCTGATTGAAAGCCGCGGCTGGCAGGGGGGCGTTGCCCGGACGGTCGCCACCACACATTTGATCGATCGCGTTGCCAAGCTCCACAACCGAGAATTGCTCGAAACGCCTGTAGGCTTCAAGTACATCGGCGAGTTTATAAAAGAAGGCCGCATCATTCTCGGAGGCGAGGAAAGCGCAGGACTCTCCATTCATGGACACGTCCCCGAGAAGGACGGCATCCTTGCGTGCCTCTTGATCACGGAAATGGTCGCAAGTCGTAACAAATCTTTGAAGAATCAGCTGAATGACCTTTTTTCGCGCGTTGGCGAAGTATATAATCGCCGCCTGAATGTGAAGCTCGATCCGTCGATCAGCGCTCGAGTGAAGCAGAAGATTGCCTCCGATGTTCGAGAGTTTCACGGACGGCATGTCGTCGAGCAAAATCGAGTGGACGGATTGAAACTGCTGTTTGGCGATGGAAG
>DATFXZ010000101.1:0-6009 GCA_035315305.1 Terriglobia bacterium
GATATAGGTCGCCCGAATGTTGTGGCGGGATGCGGAATACACCATCGTTTCAATCGGGTCGTGAACCGGCTGTACAGCCGGATCATTTAAATCGACGACAACAAAATCGGCGCACTTGCCGAGATCCAAACTGCCCAAGTGCTCCTCCAATCCGAGACACTCGGCTCCACCCAACGTTGCCATCCGAAACACGGTATGCGCATCAAGCGAGTCGAGTTTTTGGGTGCGGCAGCGCTGCTGAAAGATGGCCTCGCGCATCTCTTCAAACATGTCGACGACGTTGTTGCTGGCGACACTGTCGCTACCCAGACCCACTATGACTCCAGCCCCTCGGATCTCCGGGATACGCGCGACGCCCTGCGCCAATTTTGCATTGGACTTCGGGCAGTGAACGAGCATGGGGCGCTTCTCGATCAATCGCTGCATATCCGCGTCTTCCAAATCGATCGCGTGAACGAGCAGTGTCTCCGGCCGGAGTAATCCCAATCTGTCGATGTACGCCAGCGGACTGCAACCTGGCGGCTCCAATGGAATTTCGCGTTGACGCCAACGATCCGCGAAAATTCCGGTCCCGAAACGTACGAACATTCCTTCATCCGGCGACTCCGCGATGTGCGTCGACAGCTGAATGTGTTCTTGTTCGGCGTACTGCCTCACGCCTTGATAGAGCCGCGCCGAGACAGTGTAGGGAGCATGGGGCGAGACACCAATTCGTAGCGTGTCTGTTTCAGTTTTCCGATAATCTTCGACCTTCCGCTTCAATCCCGCGAGTGCCTCGTCTGCCAAGCCGGCCGCGGGGCCGAAAACCTCCTGGTAAGCGACGCCGCGGAGCCCAAACTCGCGCATTGCCTCCCACGCCGTGCCAAGGTCCATGACCTCACCAAGGCAAGTCACTCCGGCACGAATCATCTCTACAGCGCCAACCTGCGCTGAAAGAAGCAGGTCGGCGCGCGATAGGACTTCATATTTTGCAAACGTGAGCCGCGGAATCCATTCGCTAAAAGCGAGATCGTCCAGGAAGCCTCGGAGGATCGTGAGTTCGAGGTGACAGTGGGCGTTGACAAAGCCCGGAATAATGACGCAACCGGGAAACCGAACGATACGTGCGTCTTTCTCTACTACGGGCACAAGCTTTCCATTCTCAACAGCAACCCTGCCGTTGCGAACAGGCGCAGAAGAAACTGGGCAGATCCAGTCAGCCTCGTAGACTGTCATGCGGTGAAGACCTGAGATCGAACCGTAAGACCATCGATGAACTGCTCCTTAACGGAGTACCCAATGCCCGGCTCGTCGCGTTGTGAGATTTGCCCACCGACCGAAACCTCTACAGGCGGCTCGATGATGTCTTCCGCCCAGTAGCGCCGGCTTGCGGACACATCGCCAGGCAATGAAAAATTCTCCATGCTTGAAAGCGCCACATTGTGCGCGCGTCCGATTCCCGACTCGAGCATGCCGCCACACCATACGGGGACCCCCCTGCTGTGACAGACGTCATGTATAGCCCGCGCTGCCTTGTACCCACCAACGCGTCCGAGTTTGATGTTAATAATCCTGCAGGCATTCAGGCTGATCGCCTTTCGGGCATCTTCCGCAGAATGGATGGATTCATCCAGGCAGATCGGCGTCTCGATTTGTTTTTGTAATTCGGCGTGATCGATGATGTCCTCGTAATGCAAAGGCTGTTCGAACATCATGAGGTTATACCGATCCATTTTCTTGAACAGATCGACGTCAGCGAGCGTGTACGCCGAATTCGCATCGCCCATCAAGGGGAGTTTCGGAAACGCAGCGCGCACCTGTTTGACGATTTCCAAGTCCCAGCCGGGTTTGATCTTGATTTTGACGCGACGATAACCGGCGTTAACTTCCGCAGCAATTTTTGAAAGGAGCTTATCAATCGAGGACTGAATCCCAATTGAGACGCCGCAGTCGATACGTTCTCGGGTTCCACCCAGCAATTTCCAGAGCGGAACATCTCTTATCTTTGCGTCCAAATCGCATAACGCTGTTTCGATTCCCGCTTTCGCCATGTTATGGCCACGAATGCTTTGAACCAACGCAGCGAAATTCTCAGCGGTCTCTATTTCTTTGCCGATGACGGCAGGGATAATGTAGTCGCGGAGAACGTGCCATGCGGTTTCCCATGTCTCGTAGCTGTAGAACGGTCCCTCGGCGGCGGTTACTTCGCCATATCCGGCATGCGTTCCACTTGACACCTTAATGAGCACGATGTGCCGGTCTTGCGTCGCCCCGAAACTCGTCTCAAATGGTTGCAAAAGCCGCATGCGCAGCTCGCGCATTTCAATCTGCTTGATGAACACGCGATGCTCCGGAAATAAAAAGGTAGTCGCTCGATTGATTACTGCGTTCGAATCCGGCGACGAAGTAATCGTCATGAAAGTTCTTCAGGAATTCGTCGCGAACACGAGTCTGTACATCCTGTGCAGATTTCAAGCTGTGCTTTTTCAGTTCTTGGATATCCGCTGGAATACGTACTCGACGAATCTCGCCTTGGATGAGCGGGCGCGGATTATCGATCCACCATTCTGCGATCAGACGATCGCTTTCCAAGCCTTTTTGCAGCTCAGATGCGGTAGCGCCGTACAGATTCACGTAGTACCGGCGCGCGATGACACCAAGCTTCGCAATATTGAGGTAAGCATTCTTGGACTCCAGGGGATCGAACGTCCATTCGATAAGATGAATGCCGCGCTGTCGAGCGTGGTCGCGCTGCGCCAGCTTCAAATCGGAACCGATGGCACGATTACGATAAGGAGTCCTGACGGCCAGCATCTGGGAATACCAGTAGGGCATCCCATCGCGTACACCCGGCATCGCGTTGAGGAATCCAACCAGCTGATCGTTCTCAAATGCGCCGAGGACCAAGCCGCCGATGCGATTCTGGGTCACCAACATCCGAACCGGTATAACTTCGATATCCGCAAGGCCCCAAGCATCACGCTGCAGCTCCACACATTTCTGGAGCTCCTTTAGGTCGAGAATCGGTCGGATAGTCATGGCAGGGTGCATAAACCACAAAGACACAGGCCTATCATGTAGGCATCGTCCCGGATTTCGCCTTCTGCCAGAGCGCTTCCATTTCTTCCAGTGGAGTTTCTTCCAGACTCTTTCCCTGTTTTGCGAGCTCGGCTTCCATGTAGCGGAACCGCGCTTTGAATTTCCGATTTGCTCGCTTCAAGGCGGATTCTGAATCGATCTTCAGATAGCGGGCAATGTTGACGATGACGAAGAGCATATCCCCAATTTCGTCTTCGAGTCTTTCGCGTCGTCCTTCATCACCTCCTGCCGAGATGACCTCTTTCAGCTCGTGCACTTCCTCCTGCAGCTTGTCGAAAATACCCTCGACATTAGGCCAGTCGAAACCGACGCGCGCCGCGCGGGATGAGATTTGATGCGCCTCGTGGATCGCTGGCAACTTGCTTGGAATGCCTTCAAGCAGCGAGCGCTGCTCCGGCGTTCGGTGCTTCAGCTTCTGGGCTTTTTCTTCAGCTTTGATCGCCTCCCAGTTCTTAATCACTTCTTCTGGGGTCGAGGCGGACTCGTTGCCAAAAACATGAGGATGCCGTCGGACAAGCTTATCGGAGACCTTCTCGATCACGGTATTGATGTCGAACTGCGACGCCTCCTTTCCAAGCTGGGCATGAAAAACCACGTGAAGCAGCAAGTCACCGAGCTCCTCGGCCAAACCATCGTAGTCTTCATTGTCGATTGCCTCGAGTACCTCGTAGACTTCCTCAACCAGCATCGGTTTAAGCGAGCTGAAATCCTGTTGTTTGTCCCACGGACAGCCATTTGGGCCACGCAGTGTCGTCATGATTTCGACGAGCCTGTCGAATCGCTCCCCTGCTGCGTTTTTGCTGTTGACGGACATAATCGCATTATATCGGCTGTGCTACATTCATACGCGGATGAAAGTCGCAACCTCATTGGCCGATGCAGATGTCTCGCATCCGTCTGTCGTAAGCATCGGCAACTTTGATGGCCTGCACCTCGGACATCGCGCAATCCTGAAAACTGTCGTAGAGCGTGCGCGACAGCTTGGCGGCCAATCGGTTGCAATGACTTTTTGGCCGCATCCCATCCATTTCCTCGCACCCGATCGCGCGCCCCGGTTGATTAGTTCGCTCGAGCAAAAGATCGAGCTCATGAGGGGGACGGGAATCGATGTACTTTTCATTGCGAAGTTCGATCAGGCCTTCTCTCGTTTGTCTCCGGAGCATTTCGTCCGTGAATATCTAGTCGATGGCCTGAAGGCGTGTCTGGTTTGTGTTGGAGGTAATTTCAACTTCGGCTATCGACAGCGCGGAACAGTTCAGACGCTTCGAGAATTCAAGTCACACTTCGACGTCGTCGAGGTGCCTCCCGTTCGTGTTCGCGGGACTATCGTGAGCAGCTCGCGAATTCGCGAACTCGTGCAGGCCGGCGAAGTGTCTGCTGCGTGCCGTTTGCTTGGCCGGTGGATTCGGATCGAGGGAAAAATCGTTTCGGGCGCGGGTCGAGGACGAACCCTGCAAGCGCCCACGTTGAATCTCGATCCGGACAACGAATTGATTCCCCGCGTTGGTGTGTACGTAACACGGATCTCGTTGGACAACGGTGTGTTCATGGATGGAGTCACCAACGTCGGCTTTCGTCCAACGTTCGGCGAAACGCAGTTGACCATCGAGACATTCGTTCTCAATCAGCCCGTGTCTGAAAGTCCCCAGAAAGCGCGTCTGGACTTCCTGTACCGCTTGCGCGATGAACGAAAATTTGGGTCCGCCGACGAACTACGCGAACAAATCGCTTTGGATGTGCAAAAGGCGCAAAAGTTTTTTCGCCTGCTGAAAGGCAGTCGAGGATGAAAAGGTGACAAACCGCGTTGATGTCGAAATCTACTCTCGGCCTGGTTGTCACCTATGCGATGAAGCGAAGGAAGTCATCGAGCGAGTAAGAAGGCGTCTTGGTTTTGCTGTTCGGGTCATCAATATCGAAGCTGATCTGGAACTGGAAAAAAAATACGGCGAACAAATTCCGATCGTACTTCTTAATGGTGTTCTGGCTTTCAAATATCGCGTCGATGAGGCCGAATTCGAAAAGAAGGTAAAGAGATTGTGGAAAACGTAGACGTTTTAACAATCGCTGCCCATCCGGACGACATTGAGCTGACTTGCTCGGGCACGCTCATCAAAATGGTCGACAAAGGGTACTCGGTAGGGATTCTGGACCTTACCGAGGGGGAAATGGGAACGCGGGGTACATCGGAGCTCCGGGCAGAGGAAGCCGAAGCAGCTCGCGTCATCCTAGGAGCGCGGTTTCGAGAACGGCTGAACTTCGGCGATTCACGCCTTACGGCATCCATTGAAAATCGATTCGCTCTGGCAGAACAAATCCGTACAGCACGCCCAAAGACCGTAATCCTTCCATACTGGGAGGGACGTCATCCAGACCACTACACGGCGGCAACCTTGGGTTATGAAGCATGTTATGCCGCCGGTCTAAAGCAACTGCCCATTGCCGGCCAGCCGCATCGGCCGAAAAAGGTGCTTTATGCCTCGATGTACTGGGAAGTGAAACCCTCGTTCCTCGTGGATATCACGCCGCAGTGGGAACGAAAACTGGCGGCAATTAACTGTTTTGCTTCGCAGTTTGCGGGCGATCTCCGTGATATTACAGAGCTTTATCCGGCTTGGGGTAAGCTCATAGACCGCATCACGACACAGTGTAAGTATTTTGGGCACCTGATGGGAGTGGCGTTCGCCGAACCTTTCGTCGTCAAGGAGGCGATGGCCGTAGATGACATCGTGAGTCTGCCCGTCTCCTCGATCTGAGAAAGGCGAGCAACGTGCTTTGTAAAAAAGATGGACGAGATCCAAGCCGATTGACGGATACCTAAGTCAAAGGCCTTGACACATTTTGGAGTGCTCTTTACGATGAAACTACTTTGGCTGCGGAGAAAGACAATGATGCATAAAGCAGCCCGAACAGGGCTCACGTTTTTTCTCGCCC
>DATFXZ010000102.1:0-17482 GCA_035315305.1 Terriglobia bacterium
GTGATTACTCCCGAGTAACGGTTAGCGTTCAGTGAACCCGTCGGCGGTAGCTAAACTGCCGAGTTTTGGTAAGATGGAAGCCGAGTCACCACAAATTTCACCACAGGCTGAAACAGCCAAAGTTGTGAATTTGGGTAAGTAGTTGATTCTCTTCTTCTGGTGGGCGTAGCTCAGCTGGTAGAGCGCTGGATTGTGGCTCCAGTGGCCGTGGGTTCGATCCCCATCGCCCACCCTTTTCAACTTACAGTACCGGCTTAAAACGCGAAGTTCAGATTCTTTACACTTCCCAGCGCATTTGCCGCAGCTTGTAACACTTGTTCTTCGAGCACCATCATCAGCCAGTCTATGCGTTAGGTGCAGCGATTCATGGCACGCAATTCCACGAGACGGAAGAAACCGAAAGTTACCGGACCTATGCCGCTCTGTGACACACAGAAGAGCGCATCCGTCTGTGTACGCCGGCGAGCGTCCTTTATCGAATCGGGCACAGGATAGAACGGCATCGACACTCTTTTAGGGCGGCGGATGACTTATTTTTGGGGGGGACCTTGAAGTTGCATCGCATCCAGCATTTTTTTGCTGTCCTCGAGATCCTTCCGGACGGCGGCTAATTGCTGCTGGATGGCACCGAGTTGCGCCAGAGAACGTTCTTGCGTCACGGGATCTGTTACGGGAGCGTACACTTGATTGGTAGCCTGATTTTGCTGGAGCAGAAGCGCCATCTCTTGATCCTGTAGCGCTCGAATCTTTGTGCGAAGCTGATTGACCTGATTGTTCCAGACTTGAACAGGATCAACCGGAGGCGGTGTTTGCGCCTTGGGGAGCTGTTTTGAAGAATCTGATGTTTCTTTGGCCTCACTTGTCTTCGCATCGGCGGTCTTGGGCTGCTCCGCCGAGGCAGTTGCAGGTTTCGGTTCCGGAATCGCTCCAGTAGAAATAATGACACGTGTAGGTCGAAGGCTTGCCTGCCGCTCCCTTTCCTTTCGAGCCGCATCGGCAAGTGACTGGGCCTGGACGGAAACCGAGATCAAGAGCATCAGGGTTAAAAGTTTCATGGGTGCGATCATATATTTCAAATGCCGAGCCTGCGATAGCGAGTTGTCGATTCCGCCTTCACAGACAGAAGGTCTTGTTTGCCCGCGCTGCCACACGGAACTCCCCCTATTCATGAATCAGTCGATCATCCACCGCGCGACCGTCACAGCTTGTGTATCGTGCGGTCATGACGCTCTTTATGTCCAGAAAGATTTCAATCGCCAGGTTGGTCTGGTGATTGTGGGCATCGGCATTGCTACGAGCATTTACTTCTTTGCACGCAGCCAGCCCATCTTCGCAATGATAGCCTTAGGACTTACTGCGCTCGTAGATTTTCTGGCTTACTCCTTGGTCCCGGACGTTACCGTGTGCTATTCGTGCCATGCTGTCTATCGCGGATTTTCGCGTAACCCGGAGCACGAAGCGTTCGACCTCAAAAAGCTTGAAAAATATGGAGGTCGGTCACCCCGCGGAACCTCATAGGAACTCCCTGACCCGCCTTGAAATAATCTAGGCCTTTGGGTTATCGTCGGTTTTGGGACACTAATGAAATCCAACACGCTGACGCGCGACGCAGCACCGGTAAGCCTACCGCCTGAGAAAACCGTTCTCGACATGCTCTATTACATGAAGCTGACTCGAGAACTGGAATCTCGCATCGAGCGCAAACTGTATCGGCAAGGGAAAATCGTTGGCGGCGTGTACGTCGGACGCGGCCAAGAGGCGATTGCCGTGGGCAGTTGCATCGACACCCGTCCGGACGACATCGTGTGTCCGTCGCATCGGGACATGGGCGCCTATTTGATTCGCGGAATGTCGCTTCGCACGATTCTCGCACAATACATGGCGAGGAAAACGGGCGCGACGCGGGGCAAAGACGGCAACATGCATATGGGGGATCTCTCGAAAGGTCTGATCGCCTTCGTGAGCATGCTCGGTGACAATGTGCCCGTTGCAACCGGAATTGGCCTTTCGTTCAAGATGCGCGGGCAGGATCGAGCGGCGCTGTGTTTCTTTGGCGACGGCGCAACCAGCCGTGGGGATTGGCATGAAGGCATCAATATGGCCTCCGTGTTCAAAGTCCCGGTCGTCTTCATCTGCAATAACAACCAATACGCTTACTCGACGCCGTTAGAACGGCAGATGGCCGTTGAAAATGTAGCCGACCGCGCTGAAGCATATGGAATGCCGGGCGAAATCGTCGATGGTAACGATATCCTGGCAGTCTGGGATGCCGCTACACGCGCAATCAGACGTGCACGCTCCGGAGGCGGTCCGACATTGATCGAATGCAAGACATTCCGTATGACTGGGCACTCGGCTCATGATGACGCCGGTTATGTGCCGCCGGAACTCTTCGAATTTTGGGAAGAGCGCGATCCCATCAGTCGATTTGAACGATTTCTGACACAACGGGGCTTCATCGATAAATCCGGTATCGGAGAACTGCAACATCGGATCAATCATGAGATTGACGAAGCGATTCAGATCGCTGAGAAGGATCCCTTCCCCGAACCCGAAGACTGTCTGAAAGACGTATACTTCGAGTCACCCACTGAGCAATGAGCCTCACGACATACGTCGAAGCGATTCGTCAAGGCATCTGGGAAGAAATGGAGAAGGATGACCGTGTATTCGTCCTTGGCGAAGACGTCGGCATATACGGCGGCGCATTCAAAGTTACTGCAGGCATGCTCGAGCGATTTGGCGAATGGCGCGTCATCGATACGCCGATTTCTGAATCCGGAATTGTGGGGGCCGCGATTGGCGCTGCGTTGATGGGAATGCGGCCCGTCGCGGAAATGCAGTTCGCGGATTTCATTTCGTGCGCTTTCGATCAAATTACGAATTTCGCAGCAAAGTGCCGATATCGCTGGGGCGCAGGGGTTCCGATTGTCGTACGCGGACCGAGCGGCGGTGGTGTTCATGGGGGGCCTTTCCACTCTCAAAACCCCGAAATGTACTTCGTGCACACACCGGGCTTGAAGGTCGTCTGTCCATCGACGGCATACGATGCAAAGGGACTTATCAAATCTGCGATCCGCGATCCAGATCCCGTGATCTATTTCGAACACAAATTTCTTTATCGGCGGGTGAAAGAGGACCTACCGTCCGACGATTTCGTCGTGCCGATCGGTAAGGCTGCGATTCGCCGGAACGGTAGTGACATCAGTGTTATCACGTATGGAGCGATGGTTTACATCGCGCTCGACGCGGCGAAAGAATTGGAAAAAGAAGGTATCGATCTCGAAGTGCTCGATCTCCGTTCGCTTTTGCCGTTCGACAAAGAAGCTGTCCTGGAATCTGTAAAAAAAACAAACAAGGTGATCCTGCTTCACGAAGACACTCAGATCGGAGGCTTTGCCGGCGAACTCGCTGCCATCATTTCAGAAGAGGCTTTCGAATATCTTGATGGGCCGATTCGCCGCATCACCGCGCCGAATACTCCAGTGCCGTACAGCCCGCCGCTCGAGGAATTCTTTCTCCCCAAAATCTCGGATGTTGTCCGCGTGGCTCGCGAGCTGTACGCCTATTAAACGGGAATACAATGGCGGAAACGAAAGTCATCATGCCCCAAATGGGCGAAAGTATCTTCGAAGGTACCATCACAAAGTGGCTCAAGAAAAAAGGTGAACGCGTCGAGCGTGATGAACCGCTCTTCGAGATTTCGACGGACAAAATCGATACGGAGATCCCGGCGCCCGCAGCCGGCGTCTTGCAGGACATCCTAGTGAAGGAAGGTCAGACAGTGCAGATCAACACTGTCGTGGCCGTCATCGGCGACGGTTCGACAAAACCAGCGGCAGAGGGAGCCAAAGAACCAACGAAGCCCGAGCCGCCAAAGGAGGTCAAGGGACCTGCTCCGGTGGCAGGACCAACGGCAGAAGCAGAGAAGACATCGCCTGAACCGGCCGCCCGATCGCGCCCCTCGCCAAGTGAAGAGGAAATTCGATCTTCTCCATTGGTTCGACGCATCGCGAAGGAACACAACATCGATCTTTCGGCACTCGCTGGAAAAGGCACCGGCATCGACGGCCGTATTACCAAGACCGATATCCTCAGTTACATCGAACAACCTGGTAAAGCAGCCCCGGCGGCCCCTCGGAAGCCAGAAGAGCCGGCACGAGGCCCCAAGGCGCCTCCAGTACCGCCGACTCCCGCCCCAATGAAATTTACCGGCGACGTTGAACGCGTACCACTGACGGCTATGCGAAAAGCGATCGCCGAACACATGGTCATGAGCCGCAAGACCTCGGCTCACGTGACGACATTTTTTGAGGTCGACTGTTCGCGTATTCTCAAAGCCAAAGAAAAACAACAAGCGGAATACGAGCGCAGCAGCGCTCGTCTGACGGTTACACCTTTCTTTGTACAAGCTGCAGCGAATGCGTTGAAGCGATTCCCGGTCGTGAACTCTTCGCTGGAAGGCGATACGATCGTATACAAACGCCCGATCAATATCGGAATTGCGGTGAATCTCGAGTGGGGTTTGATCGTACCCGTCATCAAGAATGCGGATGAGAAAAATCTTTTCGGGCTGGCCAAGGCGCTTAATGAGCTCGGCGATCGAGCTCGGAACAAAAAGCTCACACCGGATGACGTTAAGGACGGGACGTTCACAATCACCAATCCCGGCCAATACGGCGGCTTGATCGGCACGCCCATCATCAATCAGCCTCAAGTTGCGATCATGGGAATGGGCGGAATTAAAAAACGGGCCGTTGTGATCGATGATGCGATCGCGATCCGGCCGATCATCGTCCTGTCGTTATCGTTTGATCATCGAGTGATCGATGGTGCGACGGCGGATCAATTTATGGCGGACGTCCAGAAACAACTAGAGAATTGGACGGTTTGAATCTGCATGCATGAGGTTCTCAAGAAACGCGATCAGGTCCGCGATATCGCACGCGAGTTGGTGAAGACATTCGCCAGTCTCCAGCCGAAACTCGAGCACTTAGGTACGACACCGCTCCCGGACAAAGCCTCGGTCATCCAAATCCTTGATGATTTGCTGGAGATCATCTACCCAGGTTACTTCGGCAGAAAATACGTTGAGAGCTCCAAGATCGAATACCACGTTGCAGATTTACTCGAATCGATATATTCGCGGCTGGCCGAGGAGATCTACCGCAGCGTCAGGCCTGCGTGCGACAGCACGAACGATGCTTGCGATCATTGCCGCCGAATCGCCGAAGACCAGTCCCTCCTTTTCCTTCGCAAGATAGTCGACCTGCGATCCAGGCTGTCCCACGACGTGCAAGCCGGTTTCGATGGCGATCCTGCGGCCAAAAGCATCGACGAAGTCATCTTTGCTTATCCGGCAATATTTGCGATCAGTATCTACCGGCTGGCTCACGAGTTGCACGTTCAAGGAATACCGCTCCTGCCTCGCATCATGACCGAGCACGCCCACTCCGTCACCGGTATTGATATCCACCCCGGCGCGACAATCGGATCAGGGTTCTTTATCGATCATGGGACCGGCGTGGTCATCGGGGAAACAACAAATATCGGCAATCGCGTCAAACTATATCAGGGCGTGACACTCGGAGCGTTGAGCTTCGCGATGGATGATGAAGGCCGGATGGTCCGCGGAAAGAAGCGCCATCCCACAATCGAAGACGACGTCGTAATTTACGCCGGCGCCACCATCCTTGGCGGGACAACCGTCATCGGCCGCGGCTCCATTATCGGCGGCAATGTTTGGCTGACGAGGTCGGTACCGCCCTACACTCGCGTTGTTATCTCTGAACCTGAACTCGTGATCGACTCGAAGTGAGGGCATATATGATTCGAGACACTGCGAACAAGATCATTGAAGGTTTTTACGGGATTCTGCCGTATGAGACGGCCGTCCACCTTGCCAATGCACAAAAGGAGTTCTTGCTAGCCATCAGCAGCATCATTGATGAGCAGATCAAGTGGACGGACAGCCATGTCGAGAGAGCTCATGGAGGACAGCCAGGGGATGGGGGGAAAGGAGTCTGACCCCGGGGGGGCAGACCCTTTTCCCCCATTCCCATCCCCGAATTCCTCACTTAATATCTAACCCGAAATATTTATTGTTCTCGTTGCAGATGTACTCCAGCAGCTCACTGTCTGCTACAAATGTGAGCGGCAGAGTAATTGACCATGGCTTCGTGTATGCCTTTGGATCGTCGATGAGGATCTGAATATCCATGTGACCGAAATCTTTCCGGCGGAAGCGCTCCGTCACCTTCAAAGCCTCCGTGGCAGGCTTCCCGAAATTGTCCAACCATCCTTTGTCGTTAAAGCCTCTGGTTTCCACCACGAAATCGTTTCCATCCCAACGTCCGACCGAATAACCGAACCACGTGGGAGTAGGATCTTCCGGAAACGGCCGGCCGTCCGTGAAAATCTGGCGGTACGAATGGACTGCCTCATAGAGAATCACGACCTCGGTCGGCAGCTGGAGAATCTTGAAAGGATACGGAACCAGATCCGATCGTGGCACGCCGCCTACAATGCATTGGGCGGTCGGATCATCCTTGCTGTTGGTCTCTCGCCGATGTTTGTATAACGTTTCGGCCCAGGATTGGAAAGGAACATCTTCAGGTTTCAAATCCTTCGCAATGTTACCGACGTATCCAGGTCCCGGCATCCACAGCCCGGAGATGTCCGGTTTTCCGTCTGCGGTCTTTGGAGCCGGCGCAGTCAGGTTCGGCTTGCCATCCGCCGTCCGTGGGACCCCCGCGGTCGGATACTTCAACCACTGGGGAGCCGACGAAGCAGCAATCACAAACGCGAGCAACATCGCAGGGACAGTCATAGCGATTCTCCTTGTCTACGAGGCTTGATTGCACCGATTATCGCTGTGGTCGAAGGACAATTCAAATTAAACTCCAGAAAAACGTGCAAGGAGGATCGATGAAACGCTTCACGTCGAGCGCCGCTCTCGCTTCCGGATTGCTTCTAATAGCGGCTGCCGCCTGGCTGGTCGCTGCCCAGCAATCATTCCCCGACATCGTAATGTCGAATGGAAAGGTCATTACAGTCGATGAGCGTTTCTCAATCGCGCAAGCGATTGCCATCAAGGACGACCGTATTGTGGCAGTTGGACCGAATTCAGAAATCGTTCCTCTGGCCGGCTCGAACACCCGCCGAATCGACTTGCGAGGACGAGCGGTCATTCCGGGACTCATCGATAACCACATGCATCTGCTGCGTGCCGGCGCAACTTGGAAATGGGAGGTGCGTTGGGATGGCGTGGGATCGCGTAAAGCAGCCCTTGAATTGCTTCGGGCTCGCGTGAAAAAAACGAGTCCGGGGGGGTGGGTATATAACCTCGGCGGCTGGACTGTGGATCAATTCGCCGATGACAAACGGCCTTTCTCGCGCGAGGAGCTGGACGAAATCGCGCCGGATAATCCGGTTTTGTTGCAGGCCTCCTACTACGAAACATATCTCAATAGCCGCGGGCTGCAGGCACTCGGGCTCGACGGCGGCAAAACATCCACAAACACATGGCTGGTCCGCGACGCTAACGGACGGCCGACCGGCAGAATCGAAGAGGCGGGAGTTCGTGACGTTGCTGCGAAGCTTCCGGTCGCGCCGGCGGGCGAGATTGAAACCAGCACCGTCGCGATGATCCGGGAGCTGAATCGAGCCGGCTTAACAGCATTCGGCAGTGCTGGATGCGAATCGGAGTTGCTGCCGATTTATCGACGGTTGGCGGATCAACAGAAACTGACTGTCCGAGTGTTTTGCATCACCGGGGTAGGCACCGGCACATCTCCGGATCAGGTGACTCGAGCGCTTCCACAGATCGCCCAGTTGAAGGTATTTCAAGGAACCAACTACATCGATAACATTTTTTTCGGAGAGAGTGTCTACGGGCCGCTACATGATCCGATGTTCTTGGTGAAGTCGAATCCACGGCCGGATCAGCTCGCACTGTGGCGTCAAATCATTACTGAGATCGCGAAGGCTCGCTTGCCTCTTCATGTTCACGCAGAACTGGAAGATACGATCGACGGATTTTTGGACCAGATCGAAGCGGTCAATAAGGAATATCCAATCAAGAATCTACGTTGGGTGCTGGCTCACGTCAATCGACTGCAGTCGCGTCACCTGGCACGAATGAGAGAGTTAGGAATGTACGCCGCAGTGAATCCCTGGGCCGTTATTAACGGAGGTATCAATCATCGCGTATTTGGAGACAGCGCATTTGATATGGCGCCGTTGAGCACGATCCAGAACAGCGGAGTCACGTGGGGCTTTGGCAGCGACGGGAGCAGGGCGAATCAAATTCTGCCGTTCACGACGTTGTGGTGGGCCGTTACCGGAAAGATGGTCGGCGGCACAAAGGTTCTGCGTCAGACCATCAGCCGCGAAGATGCCTTGATCGCGCACACTCGCAAGAACGCGTACCTCGTATTTCAGGAAAACAATCTGGGTTCCATCCAACCCGGGAAGTTGGCGGATCTGTTAGTGCTTGATCGCGATTATCTAACCGTTCCTGCTGATCAGATCAAAGACATTCAACCCGTTTTGACGATCGTCGGCGGCAAGATTGCTTACGACGCTGAAACCCGTTGACTGTGCCTTTGTGTTTTTGTGGTTAATTCGTCACAAAACGTTCGCAACAATCAGCGTCATATCGTCATGTTGTTTTGCGCCGGATACGAATTTATCGGCTGCGACGATCAACTGATGCACGGTGTGTTGTGCACCTGTTCCATAAAGTTTCCATGCCGCTGCGATAAGCCCCTCTTCCCCCCATTCCCCATTTCCGAAATCCATTGCTTCGTTGATGCCGTCAGTAAATGCGACGAGCATATCTCCCGGTTCAAGCACGATCTTCGCTTGTTCATAACCGGACGCCGGCAACAGTCCGACGACGGGCCCACCGGTCTCCAGCCGCAAGAGATCGTAAGGCTTGCGAAAAATAAGCGGCGGGTTGTGGCCGGCGTTCACATAAGTCAGGTTGCGTGTTGCCGGATCGTATTGGGCGTAAAAAAATGTAGCGTATCGGTTGGATGCCGAACTTTCGTAAATGAGTTTGTTGACATTCGACATCAGGGCAGCGAGATCGGAAACGCCTTGAATGGTTTGCCCACGCAGAGACGCTCGCAAGCTCGCCATCAAGAGTGCGGCTGGAATCCCCTTACCTGAGACATCGCCGATGGCGATTCCGAGCCTGCCGTTAGGCAGGGAGAGGAAGTCGTAATAGTCACCACCTACGCCGGATGCCGGACGGCAGTATCCGGCATAATCGAACCGGTTGATTTCGGGCAGGCTCTGCGGAAACAATCGCTCTTGAACTTCGCGAGCGATCTCGATTTCTCGATTGATGCGCTCGCGTTGTGCGACTTCAGCGGCAACTTCCTCCGCGAGGCGGCTGTTTTCCAACGCCAGCCCCGTTTGCGTGGCGACCGATCCCAACAATAGCAGATCGGCTTTCGAATACGGCGCCTCGGATCGCTTTGGTCCAAGGCTCAAGATGCCTAAAACTTTTTGATTGATCGATAGCGGCAATACCAATTCTGCTTCGAGTTCCTCCATCGCTATTTTCGCGAGATGCGGATTATCCGCGGCAATAGTTACATCAGGCGTTCCTAAATATCCGACGGCGTATGCAACCTGAAACGCGTCGCCGCCATTTAGGAGTACGGCAACCCGAGGCACATGTAGGGACTTGGAAATCCGATCAGCGACAGTCTCAAGCAATGGTCCGGTCTCGACCATGGTGCGGACCTTTTGGGCGAGATCGCTGAGAATCTGTTCTGCATTGTAAGCCTCGCGGAAAAATCGACGATCGATCCAGGCACGCATCTGTTTCGCAAACAATTGAATAAGAGCAACCGCCATTATCCCGAGGGCGATGATGCGAATCCGCTGCGGCCTGTTCATCCCATCGACACTGAACGAGGCCGCGCTAAAAACCACGAAGGCGCTCAGCAGTATTTGCAGCAAGAGCACGCCCTTAGTTGCGAGCACATACTGGATCCCCTGCCGGATGACAACACGCACATCCATCGCGCGCTCGACGACAATGACGTAGGCCATCGTGAGCGGAAAGCCGACGACCATCGCAAGAACGCCGATTGTGAACCAAACAGACGGCTCGAGTGCCGGACGAAATCGAACGAGATTCCCAACGATTGCGATGAACATCGGACCCATGCTGATACTGGCGCCCGCATGCAACAAAAACATCCTCCGCCGTGCGTCTCGGCTTCGCGGCACGAAGGATTTGTGCCATAACAATGCAAAGAAGCAACTGATCGCCAGCATGTGCAAAAGCAACATTCGGCTTTCGGAGGGATGCCATAAATCGTCGACCGTGAGGGCGGCATCAGGATTGTTCCCCATCAAGCCTATAACGAGGGCACGTTGCACGGCCCGCACGAGTATCGGAGCGACCAACAGCCACTTCAGCCAAGGCCGCCGACGATCGAACTTGAAACGTTCCGGAAAGTAAAGCCCGAAGAACAGCATGCTGGCGCCTAATAGGCTCGCGCCAAACATCTGGTACGTTGCGCCGATAGGTTGAAAAAAGTCGTCGTGCCCAAACCAGCTTCGGACGAGACCCCCGTTTATTTCGGCGAGCGCGATCATCATCACCAGGAAAATCCATGCGCGGGCATCGTAGATGCGGACAGCCGCGACCCAGAAACCCAGAAGCACGCAAAAAACCGGCATGATGTTGAACACGATTTGTTGAGCAGTTTCACTCGAACTTACAGACGTGTTCCGATAAGGCCTTAAGTCGATGGAAGCATTCTTCTCAATTCCACTTGATCGAACGGTGACATCCATTCGGTCGCCCGGCCGAGCTTTCCTTACCGGAGCATAGAAGTCGATTGCACGCCGATAAGGATGGCCTGCAAAAGCTACCAGAACATCCCCTTTTGCAATTCCAGCAGCCTCTGCCTCAGGCGCTACGCCAATTATTTCGTTTTTAGGTAAGCCAATGTTGAACGGATCTCGGACATGCTGCTCGGGGTAAACGAGCAGGTCAACGCGGTCCAGGATTTCGCGAATCCGATAACCCAGGGAGATGGCAAAAAGCAGAGCCAGCGCGAAATAGCGAATGCGCCCACGGTTTCGCATGGGCGCATTTTAATTCAAGTCAGTCATTGCTGCTTAAGGTAGATGTCCGCTCCCGCTTTCAGGAATTCCACACTCTTCTGATCCATCGCTGCTTTCACTTCTTCCGTGATCTTCATCGAGCAGAACTGCGGCCCGCACATGCTGCAGAAGTGGGCGAGTTTAGCGCCGTCTTGTGGAAGCGTCTCATCGTGAAAATCTTTGGCGGTCGTGGGATCGAGGCTGAGATTGAATTGATCTTCCCAGCGGAATTCGAATCGCGCCTTGCTAAGCGCGTTGTCGCGCTCTTGTGCGCCGGGGTGGCCTTTCGCAAGATCGGCCGCATGCGCGGCGATCTTGTAAGCGATAACGCCGTCTTTAACGTCCTTCTGGTTGGGAAGGCCAAGGTGTTCCTTTGGTGTGACGTAGCACAGCATTGCGGTGCCGTACCAGCCGATCATGGCCGCCCCGATCGCACTCGTGATGTGGTCGTACCCTGGAGCGATGTCCGTCGTCAACGGGCCGAGCGTGTAAAACGGGGCTTCATGCGTAAGCTTCAGCTGTAGCTCCATGTTCTCCTTGATGAGGTGCATTGGAACGTGGCCGGGACCTTCGATCATGACCTGGCAGTCGTGCTTCCAGGCAATTTTCGTCAGCTCACCTAATGTTGCTAATTCACCTAATTGCGCCTCGTCGTTCGCATCGGCGATAGAACCCGGACGCAAACCGTCGCCCAAGCTGAAGGAGATGTCATAAGCACGCATGATCTCGCAGATCTCTTCGAAGCGGGTGTAGAGAAAGCTCTCTTGATGATGCGCGAGACACCATTTGGCCATGATGGATCCGCCACGACTGACGATTCCCGTGCGTCGATTCACCGTCAGCGGAATGTAGCGCAGAAGAACGCCGGCATGGATAGTGAAGTAGTCGACGCCTTGCTCCGCCTGCTCGATCAGCGTGTCGCGATACATTTCCCATGTCAGCTCTTCGGGCCGTCCTCCGGCCTTTTCCAGCGCCTGATAGATCGGAACTGTACCTATCGGCACAGGTGAGTTTCGTAAGATCCATTCGCGGGTTTCGTGAATGTTGCGGCCGGTGGAAAGGTCCATGACGGTGTCCGCGCCCCAGGTGATGCTCCATCGCATCTTCTCGACTTCGTCTTCGATCGAGCTGGAAATCGCGCTGTTACCGATATTGGAGTTGATCTTCACGAGGAAATTCCGGCCGATGACCATCGGCTCCGATTCCGGATGATTGATGTTGGCAGGAATGATCGCTCGACCGCGCGCTACTTCATCGCGAACGAATTCAGGCGTGATGTATTTCGGAATGGCGGCGCCGAAAGACTCGCCTGGATGTTGGAATCGAATACTCGAACGGTCACTGCCGGCGTCTTCGAATGCGCGTTCCCGCCCGAGGTTCTCCCGGATCGCAATGAACTCCATTTCCGGTGTGACGATTCCCCGGCGCGCATAGGCGAGTTGTGTAACAGCAGCACCATGGGCGCCTTTCCTCGCATTCCGCTTCAGACCAGGAAACGATTGGTGCCGTACACGGCCCTGGCTTTGTGCCGCATGCTTAAAGCTGAGATAGCCGTTATCTTCCGGACGCACCTCGCGGCCTTCATATTCCACCGTATCGCCCCGATCTAAAATCCACTGCAGACGCAGGGCCTGCAAGCCTTGCTGTACGTCACACGATGCCGACGGCTCAGCCCAAGGACCACGTGTATCGTACACGCGGACGCGCGCTCCGTCCTTTGTCGAGATCTCGCGTAAGGGCACCCGTACTGATGGGTGAAGCTTGCCTGGGATATAGATGCGTTCGCTTGCGGGAAAGGCGGTGTCGAGGTAGGCGGTATCCTTGAATTCCAGTTTCGAAGTACTCATTTCGCTCCCTTCGTCGGTATTATCCGAATCAGGTTCTAGGGGTCGATCCCTTTGTTCGGGATCCTCTCAGCATTTACGCTCCCCCGAGACAAGGGGGCAGCCCCCACGTCCCCAGTTTGGGGACGTGGGGGGTTGCCCCCAAGAAAGTTAAACACTAAACGAACTACCGCAACCGCAGGATCCGGTGACGTTCGGGTTGTTAAATTTAAAACCGGCTCCATGCAGGCCTTCAATGTAGTCGACTTCAGCACCGTCCATATAAAGGAGGCTCTGTTTGTCGACGAAAACTTTTAAACCATCAAACTCGAAGATTTGGTCGCTCTGGTCGTTGAAGTTCTTGTCAAAACCCATGCGATATTGAAAGCCGGAGCAGCCGCCGCCCACAACCTGAATGCGCAACCCGGCGTAAGTTTCCGGCTGCTCAGACAGGATTTCCTTGACCTTGTCCTCCGCTTTTTTCGTTAACATAATTGCCATATTTACTTCTCTCCTATGCCCATGGCCTGAATTCTGATCGAACGCTCACGCGGCCCGTCGAACTCCGCCATAATGATACTCTGCCATTCCCCCAACACCACGTTACCTTCGACGATCTGTAAGGCCAACGATGTGCCCAGCGTTAGCGATCGCAGATGAGAATCCGCGTTGAGGCGGTCGCAATCCGACCATGCGGGGTCGTTATGACGGTAATAGACATCCTTATTTACTGCCGTTGCGAAGTACGCTTTGACATCGTGAAGGAGAGCATCTTGCCACTCATTAATAAAAATACCGCTCGTGGTGTGGAGCGACGAGATCATGACCGAACCGGCCCGAACACCAGACGATCTCACGAAATCGCGAACTAAACTTGTCAGGTTCTGAAGTTCTTCGCGACTTTCGGTTTGTACTTTGATGACGGTGCTAACCACCCGGTAAGGTCCGGTTGCTATCTCAACGGTAGGTTGCTCTATAGCTTTCGCGGAAGAAGAAGCCATCGTTTTGACCCCTTAGGATAGAGTTACGGACTGGAATCTAGCCGTTGGTGCAAAGCGAACATTATACACAAAAATTATAGCCTTGAAGTCGTGGTCTTTACTGGTCAAAATCAATGATCGTGTTGATTTATCTGCTCCTGATTGTGCCTGTTGTCATCATCGCCGGAATCGTTGTCGCGGTGCGACGCCAATCAAATATGACGCCGTCCTATTCGAAGCAAGCACAGGAAGAAGATGCCCGCGTATTTGCTGAATCCACGAAGACGCTGGAGGCTACAGTCGCTGAAGCCTTGGCGGAGAAAGCCCGCGATCCGCGCCTGGCGTCGCTGTCGCAGGAGGATCTCGTGTATGAAGTGTTAAAGGATTGTTACGATCCTGAGATTCCTCTGAACGTTGTCGACCTGGGATTGATTTACGAAGTGAGAACAGGCCCTGATGAAGTGAACGTCAAGATGTCCGTGACTTCCCCGGCATGCCCATCCGGTTCGGTTATCGCTGACGATATCAAGATGAAACTCGAGGTTGCCGGTTTCCCGAATCCGAAAGTGCAGATTGTGATGGAACCGCCATGGTCGCCCCAGCGGATTTCGGAAGCGGGCCGGAAGGCATTAGGGATATAACCACAGAGGCACAGAAAAGGCCGGCATTACATTCTTCTAATGCCGGCCTTTTCTGTGCCTCTGTGGCTTATCGACCTCGGTGCGCAAGTTCGATCTTCACCAACTCTGTTTTCTCACTCGAGCCGAGATTCTTCCCGAACGTTAACTCATCCATCACCTGCTTCATCTTCTGAGCTTCGCGCGCTTTCTGTCGAGCGAGCCGCTCTTCGTCTGCCGCAGTCTCCGGTTCCTCACCACGCTCCCGCACTCGAGCGACATCGACTGGATTTAGAACCAGGTTGTGCTGGTAGGTCTCGAGCGGAACCGAGTGGCCGCCTGCGTACACTTTATGCTTGCCGTGCGTCCGGTTCCATTCCGCAACGCTCGCCGTCTTGTACATATTCTCGATGATCTTTCGCCAGCCGATTCCGGTGTTGTACGCGCAGAACGAGATCTCACCGAGTTGGGTCGCGTAAGGAATAATGCACATTTCAGTGCGACGGAAGTCGTAGTTGAAGAGGTCCTGGAACCACATTCCCGCAACAAACAGGAAGTTCCATGGATCGTTGCGGCGCTTCTGGATGTCCGCCATCGTTCGATCGCCGGTAACCTTTCCGTAACTTTTTCCCGACAGACCGAAGGACTTATCGAACTTCTTCATGATGTCCATCAAAGTCAGGCTTGGCGGAGCGCCGAACGGGTTGTAATTCTTGAGCAGCGAGAGTCCCATCATCGCGTTGGAGAACCACTTGCCTCGGCCGGCATCGGTGATTTTTTGCATGTCGTTGACAAGACCTGGAATATTCAGGAATTGCGGTACGGGCGCAAACTCTTTCGTCTCCTTATTGATCATCATCGCGGTTCCGACTCCGCAATTAGGGTGACAACCGCAACTCACTTGTCCCCAATCCGCGCCGGGCCCGTGCACGAGATCGGCAAAATCGGCGAACGCTCCCATCATCGAAAGCGGGAACCAATCGCGCGTCGGTTCGGTTACACCGACCTGACTCTTCACGTCGTTTGCGAGATGCGAGAGCGTGTATCGCTGACGAAGTCGGCGGTCAGGCGTGATGTCTTCGTCGCGGCCGGTAAAGGAGACCGGCTGAAAAGCGATGAAGGCGATCTTCTTCGGGTTATCCATTGCGAACCGGATGATCGATCCGACCTGATCGTTATTCACGCCATTCACCAGCGTAACGACCAGAATGATCTCCACTCCCGCCTCGTGCAGGTTGTTGATGGCGCGCAGCTTCACATCGAACAGATTGCCTATTTGTCGATGGCTGTTGGCATCGTTTCCGATACCGTCGAACTGCAGGTACGCATATCGCAGGCCCGCTTCCGCCGCCTTCTTTGCGTACTCTTTGCTCTTTGCGAACTCGATTCCGTTTGTTGCTGCCTGCACGCTGGCGTAACCGAGCTTGCGGGCATAGGCAACGGCATCCAGGAAATAGGGCGACATCGTCGGTTCGCCACCAGAGAACTGAATGGACATCTGACGCCGGGGTTTTATCTTCATGGCGTTGTCCATGATCTCCATGATTTCTTCCCAGGTCAGCTCGTGAACGTAGCCCACCTGGTTTGCATCCATGAAACAGGGATCGCACATCATGTTGCAACGGTTCGTGAGATCCACAGTGAGGACGGCGCCACGTCCATGCCGGATCGTGCTGCTGCCGTGATTGTGTAAATCCTGATCGGCGTGCGCCGGAATATCACGTCCGGGGAAGTTCCTTTCAATCCACTCCAGGAACTTCACATCGATTGCCATCAAGTCTTCGGTCTTGCCATGTTGCGGACAATCTTTCACCATCCACACCTGGCCGTCCCGCTCGATGATGTTTGCTTTAACTTCCCCCACTTTTTCGTTTAGAAGCTTCGTCCAATCGGCTTCGCCGCTCGTGATGGCTTCACGAGCTTCTTTGACGCACTGAGGACAGAGCGAATCGGTTTGCCTCGGCCAACCCAGAACCGGCTTTGTCTTCTGCCACGATTTTAAAAGCGGTTTCTCCGTCCATTTCGGCGTGAACGCCGGGTTCGGATTGAACCGGTTAAAGTACTGAATCGTGTCGAAAGCCACACCAGCCCCGTAGCACAGCGCGGAATCGACATATTTCATGACACGCTTGCTCAGTTTCGATTTGACTTGGGTTCGGGCGGTGTAATCAGTCTTGGGGGCATCGGCCAAAGTTTCCAAACTAGACAAGCTACCTCCTTACGACGCGGACAGGGTGTAAGAACTACGGAGGCCGTTGCTGCTGGCCTTTGAAACGAGGGGGTAAGAATAGCGCAATGAATTTGAAACCTTCAACATAAATCTCCCCAACTGCCAAATTTTGAATGGATTAGCGGGAACGAACGATCTCGATTGAAACGTGGCTGACACGTGGTTCCACGACCGGCGATATTTTGCGCACCAGCAGCCGAACCTGGGGCGTAGGAAATTCGGCAAGGATGCGGGCCGCCAGCAATTCGGCCAAGGTCTCGATCAGATGAAAATCCCGGCCCCGGCAGACGTCCATGACCAGTGTGGCCACTCTGGAGTAATCGATGGTGTCTTTAAGGGAGTCCGCCCGGGCTGCCCGGGCCGCATCTACCAATACTTCCACATCAATTGAAAGCCGCTGCCGGATCGTCCTCTCTTCGGCCGTGACGCCGATGCCAGCAACGCAGTCAATAGAGGAGACCAGGATCTTGTCCATGGCCTTATCTGTCTGTCTCATCCAACGGCTCCCGTCCGGCAAATCCCGTCTCGATCTCGTGCCAGTATTCGATCTGATCCTCCCCCAGCTGCCAACACAAGTAGACTACCCGGCCTCCGCGCATGTATGGAAAATCGCACAAGCCGCGATCCGCGTCCTTCAGCAAGACACCCATGTCTTTGATTTGGTGAATCCAAAACATAAGCTGCGAAACGGATTCGACA
>DATFXZ010000103.1:0-3437 GCA_035315305.1 Terriglobia bacterium
CGCCATCCGACATTCGCGATGACCGTCAATGATATCGTAGTGGAATTTGGCAACTCCCTCTACCAGGATCTCATGGACCGATTCGTCCAAGGTGAGGAAGTGTCCGATGATCAGCTTCGGAAGGTATGGCAGAACACCACGCAGCCACATTCCATTTGGGATGTGCCCATCTACGAAGAGCTCTTTCGCGCTGTGCGAGACGTCAACGCATTCCTGCCTAAAGACAGACGATTGCGGGTCCTGCTTGGAGATCCGTCGATAGACTGGAGCAAATCCGGCTCCACAGAACAATTCCGATATCCAGGAGTTCGCGACCGTGTGCCGGCAGAGATTGTGCAACGCGAGGTCCTCTCTAAAAACAGACGAGCCCTGTTGATCTACGGAGATGCACACCTGTTTCGACAAGGCGAGACCCCAACGTTAGTTGACCTCCTCGAAAAGAACAGCGTCAAAGTGTTCACCATTCATACAAGCGCCGGAGATCCGAATTTGGAACAATGGCAGTCGGACATAGCCAAGTGGCTAACGCCAAGTCTTGCCCTGATTCGTAGCACCCGGCTCGACTGGAACGGACACTTTGATGCGCTATTGTATGTCGGACACTCCCTCAGCATCACCTACTCCCGCTTGACCGCCAAACAGTGCAGCGATGCCGAGTATGTCCGAATGCGAGCAGACCGCTGGCCTGATTGGGAAAAGCGGTTTACCGAGCTGTGCAAGCAACCCACTCCTATACTTGCGCAGTTATGGCGCATCTATGAGGAGCAAGGTCTCGATGCAACCCTCGGACGTGCACCGCAAACGGGCGACGGCTATTCCGGTGGCGCTACCGATCTTTTGAAACTGGCCGAAGCGATCCTCGTCCGAGGGAAACGCGACGATGCTATTGCAATCCTCGAAAGAAACCTCCGCGTGTTCCCCGGCGATGTTCCGTCAGAAAAAGCGCTCGTTGAGGCGAGAGCTGCGTTACCTGCACGGCGGTAGTTACATTCGAAAGCGGGTCGAAGTTCGTAAGAATCCGGAATTCACGCGGCCGTGACCGGCCGGCCCTTGTGGCCGTACAACGCGAAACAACAGATGTGCCTCAAAGCTGTGATGGATCAGGTCTACGTGTCCCCCGGCTTGGGGCATTACAACAGGCGATTTTCCTGAAGTGGCTACTTGCGCGGGGCGCCGGGCGTGGCTGCGAAGCCCCCGAATAGCTTACGGCCGTCCGCCAGTGTGACGGTTGTGGCATTAGCCACGTTTTTGCCGTTCTTCGCACCAAAGCCTTGCACCCTGACTTGATCGCCTTTTTTCAGGTCAGTCTTTTTCCAGCCGCGACTAACAAGGCCGCCGGGGCTGCCCATTTCGAAGCTCCATTGCGTCACCTTGCCGCTTTCACTCTCTCCGTCGACGTACAGCCACGCGTGCGGATTGGTCCATTTGAACATGGTCACTATACCGGAGACTGTGATGCGTCTGTTTTCGTCGTATTCGGCTGCGAATGCATGATGCGCCGAGGTGCGCATCGTGATTATTAACAACGCGGCTGCCACCGCGAGCGAAGTCGTCCTCCTCATATCAAGATTCTTCCATCGTTCACACGAATGATAAAGCAACATCTGCGGCCGTAAAACCGCGTCATCGTAAAATGGCTCGAACACCAAGCTCGTTCGGTTTCCGAAATGCCGGCAAACCAGGCAGAGAGCCATGATGATGGAAATTGACAATGTCTTTTGTTGGTTGTCCAATCCGAGCGCAGGGGGCGCCAATGTGGAAAAGGATGCTGTACACGTGGGTGTTTGGAACGTTGCTGGCCAGCGGTTTGGATGCACAGGATCTTACCGGAGACTGGCAAGGAACGCTGGGAGCCGGCCCTCAGCAATTCCGGCTCATACTGCGAATCGCCAAGAGGGATGACGGCGGCTGGAAAGCAACATTATCTAGCATCGACCAAACTCCAGACTGGGGGGCCGGTATGCCAGTCAATTCCGTTTCAATTCAAGGCTCCGAGATGAAATTCACCGTTGGTCTCATTGGAGGTGCTTACGAAGGGAAACTCAGTGCAGATGGAGCGTCGATCACAGGAACATGGTGGCAGTTGGCGAAATTACCGCTCCAGTTTCAGCGAGCAACGAAGGAAACGACGTGGCGCGATCCATCATCGCATGTCGTGCAGCTAATTGCCGTCGACAAGGACGTGAAGCTGGAAGTGCTCGACTGGGGAGGGAATGGACGCCCTTTAGTCTTCTTGGCCGGTCTTGGCAACACCGCTCACGTCTTCGACAAGTTCGCGCCGAAGTTTACCGATAAGTATCACGTATATGGCATCACGCGGCGTGGATTCGGCGATTCCAGTGCTCCGGCCACAGGATATTCCGCGGATCGACTTGGGGATGATGTTGTGGCTGCGCTGGATGCATTGAAACTCACTCAACCAGTGCTCGTCGGGCACTCCATCGCCGGAGAAGAGTTAAGCTCCGTAGCCATACGGCATCGCGAGCGTGTTTCAGGATTGATCTACCTTGATGCAGGATATAGCTATGCATTCTATGATCAAGCCAATGGCGATTTGAGGATCGACTCGGTCGAACTACAAAGCAAGTTGGAACAATTGCGGAACTCAGGAGATTCAAAACAGCTGATTCAGGAATTACTCCAGATGCTTCCGCGATTCGAGAAAGACTTGCAGGAGATGCAAAAGGATTTGGAAACGAGGCCAGCTCCACCCCCTAGTGCCAATACGGCCGACATTCCGTCTGCTGCGGCTGCAATTCAGGCAGGATTACAGAAGTTCACCGACATCCGCGTTCCCGCCTTAGCAATTTATGCCGTTCCCCATGACCTTGGACCTGCTGCATTTCGTGGTAACGAAGCGGGTAAAGCAGCGTTTGAAGCCAGGGACGCCGCACGGACTGAAGCACAAGCGAAGGCATTTGAGAGCGGCGTGCCATCGGCACGTGTGGTTCGACTGCCACGCGCAAACCACTTCGTCTTTTTCTCCCACGAGGCGGACGTACTGAAGGAAATGCGCGCTTTCCTCGACAGCTTGCATTGAGAGCGCACGCTAATTCAAACCGAGTTCACAATCGAACGGCAGCAATTCGGGATTGATCCGCCTCAGTTTGACGTATAACCGCGTTGTCGTAGATGTGAATGCCTATCGCGTTCAAAATCACTTCGTGAACACGAGCTCCGCGTCATTTCATTTCGGCGGATGTCTTTTTCACATTAATTGCGACCTCGAAAACCTCGACAAAGGTTCTCGGTATCGCACGATCTGGGGAGTGTTACTCGCCATCGAATCGTTGTAGCCGGACTCCTACCCCATCACGCAATCGCTACTGCTCCTTGCCGCCCATTTGCACTTCGAACCCTTCGGGATCCTGAACGTGAAAACTGCCTTCGGTGGTCCGGACCTGCAACCCGCGGCGTTTCAACTCGGCTTCAACAGC
>DATFXZ010000104.1:0-10808 GCA_035315305.1 Terriglobia bacterium
CCTGCTCGCGATTTGCGGTCTCGTGCTGGTCATTGCATGCGCAAATGTCGCGAATCTTCTGCTGGCGCGCGCCGTCGCGCGCCGGGCGCAAACGGCAGTGCGGCTTGCGATCGGCGCGACGCGCCGGCAGATCGTCGCGGAGGCCCTTACGGAAAGCGTTCTACTCGCGGTAGCGGGAGGTCTTGCAGGGCTGCCGGTCGCCGTCGGCGGCGCACAGTTGCTGGTCCGGCTCGCATTCCGGAACTCACCCTTTGTGCCGATCGCGACGACGCCTTCGATCGCCGTGCTGGCGTTCGCTGCCGGGCTGTCGCTGGTGACGGGCATCGTGTTTGGCGCCGCGCCCGCGTGGTTTTCGACCCGCACCAATCCAATAGACGCGCTGCGCGGGTCCGGCCGCAGCACCGGCCATTATTCTTTCCGTTCGCGCACCGCGCTGCTGATCGTTCAAGCAACACTGTCCGTCGTGGTGGTCGCCGGGTCTACGATGCTCGCACGAAGTCTCGCAAATCTAGAACACCAGGACTTCGGCTATAAAGTGCAGGGACGCGTACTGGTCGGCTTGAACCGCCTGCCGGCCACGTACACGCTCGAGCGGCTGTCATCGCTCTATCGCGACATTGAGCAGCGGCTTGCAGCCCTGCCCGGCGTGCGTGCAGCCGGACTCGCGCTGTACAATCCGCTCACGTTTATCTCTGGCGGGAACGAATCAATTCTGGTCGCCGGTCATGCGCCGAAACCAAACAATGAGTCGGCGGCGTCCTGGAACCGCGTCAGCCCCGATTATCTTCAGAACCTGGGCGTCCCGATCGTGCGTGGACGCTTGTTTACGTCAGCGGATAACGAGACGGCCGCTCCGGTTGCAGTCGTAAACGAGACGTTTCTGAAGCGCTTTTTCAACAACAATGAAGACGCGATTGATCAGCACTTCGGCGTCGACCGGCCCGAGAATGCGGGCACATTCCGAATCGTCGGCATCGTACGCGACGCGAAGTTTGGGCGGTCGGAACTGAACAGACCGGCGCGTCCGATGTTCTTTGTTCCCCTCGCACAGCGTGTCGACTATAAAACCGACTATACGAGGATGGTTGAGAGGCTGTCCCATTTCATCCAAGGGATCATGCTGGTGACCGACTCCGCGCCGGGCGATCTCGAGCCGGTTCTGCGGAGGACCCTGGCGGAAGCCGATCCGAACCTGACGATCACGTACGTCAGAACGATGGAGCAGTTGATCGACGTCTCACTGGGTCGAGAGCGTGCTGTCGCGAGCCTCGCAGAACTGTTCGGCATTGTCGCCGTCGTGTTGGCTGCAGTTGGCGTGTACGGTGTCATGGCCTACATGGTCGCGCAACAGACGAACGAAATCGGCGTTCGGATGGCGCTCGGCGCGGACCGCGCCAACGTGATCCAGTTGGTGCTGCGCCGGGCGTTTCAACGGGTGGCGGTCGGATTCGTCCTGGGCCTGCCTCTCGCCGTAGGCGCCGCAAGATTCATTGCGGCGCAGCTCTATGGCGTGTTGTTCTGGGACCCCTTCGCCCTCACGATTGCCGCCGGATCGCTCGCAGTGTGTGCGTTTTTCGCCGCCATCATTCCTGCAGGCCGTGCCGCCGCTATCTCGCCGATGAGCGCGCTGCGCACGGAGTAGTGACGGGGCGGTACGGTATTTTCACGGATTGGAAACGCGGTTCGTGTGCTGAAGAATGTTGGACATGGCTCGACTACTATCGGTGAACGTCGGACTCCCGCGGGATATCGAGTGGAAAGGTCGCAGTGTGCACACGGCCGTCTGGAAAGATCCAGTGCATGGTCGCTGCCGAGTCCGCCGGTTGAATCTAGACGGAGACGGTCAAGGCGACCTGGTCGGGCACGGGGGTGAGCAGCGCGCCGTCTTCGCCTACCAGATCGAATCCTATGCGTATTGGCAGGAGCAGCTGAAGAGGAGCGACTTCGTCTACGGACAGTTCGGCGAAAACTTCACGATCGAAGGATTGCCCGACGATGCCGTTTGCATCGGCGATCGTTATCGGATCGGCACCGCGCTGTTTGAAGTTACTCAACCTCGCGTCACCTGCTATCGCGTCGGCATTCGGATGAACGAGCCGCGGATGCCGGCCTTGCTGACATCCAGCGGAAGGCCCGGGTTCTACTTCCGTGTCTTGCAGGAAGGCGATGTAGGCGCCGCCGACGAAATCGAGAAGGTAGGAGAAGCGAAAGAGCGAATGACGGTCGTTGAGATCAATGCCCTTCTCTATTCGCCGAATCATGCACGCGATCGACTGGAGCGCGCATTGCGGATCGAGCCGCTTTCGCCAGGATGGCGGTCGTCGTTCGAGCTGTTACTGCAGAACCAAACCGGCACGGGGCGCGGGAACCCGGGGCTCGCACCTGCAGAGGCTGCGCATCCCGCGGCACCAGGATTTCGACCTCTCACGGTGACGGCGATCAATCAGGAGTCTGCGGACGTCCTCTCGCTGATCTTAGAGAGCCCGGACGGTCAGCCGCTACAAACGGCTCTGGCAGGCCAGTACGTCGTGTTGCGTCTTCACCCGACCACTGTCGGCCCGCCACTCTTTCGCAGCTACTCGCTCTCGGGTCCCCTCTCGACGGAGCGCTATCGAATCAGCGTGAAGATCGAGCCGAATGGGGCGGCTGGAACCTACCTGCGAGATCATGCCCACGTGAGCGATATTCTCGACGTCAGCTCGCCGCGCGGAAGCTTCATTCTGCAGTCCGGAGAAGGGCCGGTAGTGCTGCTCAGCGCGGGAATTGGGGCCACGCCCGTTCTGGCAATGCTGCACGCGATGGCGGCGGCCCATTCCACACGACAGATCTTGTGGCTGCACGCGGCTCGCGATCGGCAACATCATCCATTCGCCGCCGAAGTCGGCCGCCTCATGCTCGCGCTCACACACGGCCGAAGCTATGTTTGTTACAGCAAGCCGGACTCGGACGACAAAATGGGTGTGGATTTCGATGCTATCGGTCACCTGTCGAGATCCGTCTTTGATGAGGTCGGCGTCCCACGGGAGGCGGATGTCTATCTCTGCGGGCCGACGCGCTTCATGGCAGACATGAAAGAAGCGCTCGCAAGCTTGGGTGTGGCGCCGAAGCGGATTCACGTCGAACTCTTTAACGGCAGCGAGTCGATGACCCCTGGCGTTGTCGGCGCCGCGACGCGAATTCCGCATCTGCCCAAGGACGATGCCAACACCGGTCCGCTGGTCTCGTTCGCGCGTAGTGGCGTCGCCGCACACTGGAACGCGTCGGCCTATCAGAGCATTCTGGAACTGGCCGAGGCGTGCGACGTCCCGGTCCGTTGGTCCTGCCGGACCGGCGTTTGTCACAGCTGTGAGAGCGGGTTGGTTTCGGGCTCAGTCGTCTACGGACCGGAGCCACTCGAAAAGCCCGCCGACGGCAACGTTCTCGTGTGCTGCTCACAACCGATTCGCGATGTCGTCATCGATCTCTGACGCCTTTTGCAGCCTCTGGCCGCAAGTGGAGGATCAGGGCCGCGCATATCAGACCGAAGGCGATGCGCGGCGCGACGAACGCAACCAGCATAGCGGTGATGAAGCCCGCAAGGACAACGAGTGATCGGCGCCTCGCCCTACGTCGCATACGTGTGGGCACCTGCGTGACGTCGGCGCCGGCCAATACCTCGCGCTCGAAGACGTTGTACGCGATGTCAATGCAGACAAACAGCCCGGCGTAAAACGCTACAGGGGACGACGCCAGCCGTGTGCGCGCAATCCATGCGGTCGCAAAGGGCAGGAGCGACACCAGGAAGAGATGGACAAAGTTGATCCATATCAAGCCCAGCGTCGGAGGACCTACGAACCGCATAAGGTAATGGTGGTTTATCCAAATAATGGCGATGAATAGGTAGCTCACCGCATAGCTGATGGCGGTGGGCCACAGAGGCCAGAGAGCCGAGAAAGACGACTGATCCGGTGCCCTGAGCTCCAGTACCATGACGGTCACGATCACGGCGAAGACCGCGTCTGAAAATGCAGCCAGTCGATGCGCGGTTATCTTTTCGTCATGCACAGCGCGCTCTCCTGTTGAGGATTTGACCACGAAGGAAGCGTTGGCGCACGAGCTCAGGAACTTTTTTGAGACACGGTGCGTATCTGGCAACCATGAACAAATTGGCAAGTGGATGTGTCCTGCTTCTCCTGCCTGCGCTCATCCTCTCCGCACAGGAAACGGTCGACCAGGCGAGCATCGTGAAGTTCCGTACCGAGGCGCTTGAACGTTCACAGATCATGCATACGATGCATTATCTCTCTGATCGCTACGGACCACGTGTCACGGGCACGCCTAACCATGAGCAAGCGGCAAAGTGGGCGATCGGTCAGATGGCTCAATGGGGACTGAAGAATGGGCATTTGGAACCATGGGACTTCGGACATCCGGGCTGGCTGAATGAGTCGGCCACGGCACGAATCGTTGCTCCGATAAGTGCGAATGTGAAATTCGAAGTGGTCGCCTGGACTCCATCTACCAAGGGCAAGGTGACACGCTCACTAATGCAGGTGTCGCTGCCGCCTTGGGAATCCGGTTCGGAACTTGGCCCGGCCAAGGCCGACTTCGCGCAGTGGGTCGAGGCAACAAAAGATAAGGTCCGCGGCAAAATCGTCATGATCGGCAAAGCGGCGATCCCTTCAGTGGATGTCGCGCCGCCCTTGAGGCGGCTGCCAGACGATAGACTGAAGGCAGAATTTGATCCGCTGCCGCCGATCGCCGTCGTGGATCGGAGCGGTGAGTCAGACCAGTTGAAGCGTTTTGTCGAACTCACCAAGACCCGCCTGACGTTGAACCAAATGTCGGAACAGATCGACACCATGCTTGTCGAAGGCGGCGCAGTGGCCCGCGTGGACGACGCGGCGCGCCGCGATGGAATCATCCAGGCCCAAGGCAACCGCCGTTTCGATGTGACGAGTGCGGTTCCAACAATCGTAGTGCGCAACGACGATTACGGACGAATCGAACGCCTTCTGGCCCACGGGGATGATGTGAAGCTGGAACTGGACATCGTCAATCACATCTACCCAACGGGAAAGACCAGCTATAACGCGGTCGCTGAGATTTCCGGTTCAGACAATGTGGATGAGGTCGTAATGCTCGGAGCGCACCTCGACTCTTGGCAGAGTGCCACTGGCGCGACCGACAATGCGATCGGCTGTGCTGTGATGATGGAAGCCGTACGATTGATTCAAAGTGCCGGACTGAGGCCACGTCGCACAATTCGGATAGCTTTGTGGTCCGGAGAAGAAGGGGGCATCCTAGGCTCACAAGCCTATGTGAAAGCGCACTTCGGAACCGCGGAGCATCCCATGCCCGAGTGGTTCAAGTTGAACGCGTATTTCAATATGGACGGCGGCACCGGACGCATTCGGGGACTGCGGGTATTTGGTCCACCGGAAGCGGCCGCTGTCTTGCGCCCGGTATTGGCACAGTTCGCGGACTTTGGCGCGATGGGTGCTTCTGCGAACAGTAACCGCTTTTTAGGTGGAACGGATAGTGCCTCGTTCAGCAGTGCGGGCCTGCCAGGCATCGGTACGTTGCAGGATCCCATCGAGTACACAACGACGCGCCACACCAATCTCGATACTTACGAACGCATAGTACCGGATGAGGTCGAAAAAGCCGCCACGATCATCGCGGCCGAAGTGTGGCACCTGGCCAATCGAGAACAGATGCTGCCACGGTTCACAAAAGAGATGATGCCGTTGCCGGTGTCCTTTCGAGTGTTTTGAAACAATGTTGGCCGTAGATGCTCATGATTCACGCAGCGCCACGATATTCGAGTGAGGCATAAAAGGTACCTCGGCCCTGTCGCGTGAGATCCATGAGATTCCAGATAGGAGTCAACTCGTCGATGCCACGTTCGCGGATATCGGGGGCCAACCATGGATGCCCGGTATAAGAGTGGCGGATCGTACCGTCGCTATCGCGAGTGAAAACGGATATCGCCGAATCCTGATTTCCTTCTTTGTCTTCGCTGCCGAGATCGAACTTAAATGTGCTTGACCCCGCACTCAGGAGTCGCAATCTGTTCCACTCCCGTGTGCGAGCATGGCTTCGCAAGCTCGCCAGATCGGCCGCGGCAACAATAGCCAGATCCAGATTCTGAGCGAGATGGTGCGCGACGCCATTAATACCGTCAATCCACGCCGTGCACATCGGACAAGGCTTTGTCTGTTTTTTGCCGAACATGAAGTGATAAATGACCACAGATCGATCCGGGCTTGTGAAAAGCTCGCTGAGTCGTACCTTTTGGATCGGTCTGTCTGCGGCATCGAGTTTCCCGGAAACTTCTTCGAATACGTAATCTTCGACCGCCGGGCCCTGCGGGAGCTGGCGGCGCAGCTCCGCGACCCGTTCTCGCTGCTTCCTCAAATCGATTTCGGCGCGGCGCAGTTCGTCTCGCTTCAAGAGGTATTCCTCAGACTCGTTCGGCAAATTCGTTTGTCGTAGAATGCCGTTGATCTCGCGTAGCATAGGATGATCTCTCCTGTAAGTAAGGCCGCTCAATCTCGCAAAACACTGACGTCTTCGAATGACGCTCACGTCATTCCATCGGGCTACCAAACGTACTTCAACGCAAACTGCATGATCCGCGGCGGCTGAGCCGTTCGAATTTGCCCGAAGGTGTTGTTGTTCAGGGCAAGCGAGTTCCCGATTGTGATTGCCCCAGTCGTTACCGTCCCACTCACTCCTGCCGGAATGAAGCTGTTGGTGACGTTAAAGGCCTCGGCCCGAATCTCGAACCGTTGCGCTTCGTGAATGTTGAATGCTCTGGACAATGCCGTATCGAACTGCCATGTCGCAGGGCCGACCAAGCTATTCCAGCCAACGTTGCCGTAAGTCCCGAGCGCAGGTGCCGCAAATGCGGCGGGGTCGACCCACTGAGTGTACGGTCGTCCGGAGCGATCCTTATACGGGTCTGCCAGAATCTGATTCGCCCTTTGCAGGTTTGTTCCGGTCAATGCCTGATCGGTTCCGCTTACGATGTTGAGCGGGGCGCCCGAAGACCAGCGGTAAATACCGGACAGGCGCCAGTCCGACGCAATCATCCGCATGTTGCGATTAGAAAACTGCGGCGACTGGGCAACAGCCGTGAAATTGAAAATATGCCGGCGATCGGCGAGACAATTTCCTCGATCAAAATTCCGATCGCCTGGTTTTGTATACGTTTCATTTGCAGGCGGTCCATTTGAATTGATATCGGCGTAAGGACTGATGCAATGGGACCACGTGTAATTGCCGCTGAACGTCAGGGACCGCGCTGCACGTCGTTCCACCGACAGCAGCATGGCATGATAAATCGATGTCCCGCCGTCATCGAACTCCGCCAATGGACCGATCTTGGCTCCATCTTGAGGTCTTTCTAAGGTCAGGACCCGACGTGCGTCTGTATTAGTGGTTGTCGAGCACGTCGCATAGCTGACGCCATTGATCACGCAAGGATCGAGCCCTAGAAATACCGCGGGGTTGATCGCGTTCTGAGCCCAGATATGCATCGCGCGTGTGGCCAGATAACTGGCGGAGACGATCCAATTCGCCGCGATCTGATGTTGAACTGAGAGATTCCACGAATATGTTTGCGGAGTTCTCAAATCGGATTTGTTGGTGAGAAACAGTCCGGCCGGCAGAAAGGGCGCATTCTTGTCGAGCACGTATGGAAACGGATTTCCCAACCCGCGCCACGGCGCGTCCAAACCACCAGGGGGATTAGTCACCGACACGCGCCCACCCCATGGAATCGAACCGGCAGAATCCTCCCGCCAAATGCCCGAGAGGAACGTATAGCCGAAGGCGTACGATGCGCGAACTGATGTCTTTCCGTCGCCCTTGACGTCCCAAGCGAGACCAAGGCGTGGGGCGAAATGTCCCCATTGTGTATTGATGCCCGTTCGCGCCGGAAAACCAGGATCACCCGTGTAGTAGAAGCCGGCAGGCGCGTTGGCGAAAACGCTTGTTTTGATACCTTGGAGAAACCTGTCGTGGTTGAAATTATAAACAGGACCGGGAACCGGACCCTGATCAGGAACCTTCTGCGGGAAGAACGGTTCCCAACGCAGACCGTAATTGGCCGTCAGCCGCCGCCCGACTTTCCAGTTGTCGGTCACATAAAGGTTGAACCTCGTTTCGTGAATCTCCAGCTTGTTCGGTGTGCCCTGCTGGAAAGTAAAAACGCGTCCGAGCATAAAGTCGGCCATTCCCAAGTTCGTGGCTGAGCCGTTGAACGTGAACGAGCCTCCGCTGAGAAAGTTTGCGCGCTGATTGACACGGCCATGAGTTGCGCCGACGCCGAACGCCAATTGATGCGAGCCTCTGACGGTGCTGACATCGTCATTTAACTGGTATTGCGTAGGTATCCAATACGTGCCGGTCGGAACCTGAATGCCTAAACCACTAAATCCGCCAGTCATAGTCCATCCGGAGATCCAGTTCGGCGTGTAGCCACAATACATATCCGTTGCGCCCGCGTCGCAGGCGGAGAAGAACTGTTTCGCGTATTGGTGATTGGCGACGCGGTTGACGGCGAAGCGGAATGCTTGCACGGTATTTGCACCGATCAAGTAGGTATCGCCCAAAGCATAGGAAGACGCGAGCGCATCCGTGCCCTGCACTGCCGGCAGCAAATTCGTTGTCAGCTTCGAACTGTCGGGCTGATATTGGCTGTTGAACAGGATTCGTCCGAAAAGAGAATGTCGTGCGCTCTTCTGATAGTCAATTTTGCCGACGTACACGTTGTCATTGCGCTGTACCGGGGCGCCAACGGTTACGAGTCCACACTCATTTGGCGGGGCAGGTTGGCTGGCCAGGATCTTGTTGGCTATGAACAGCGCGACTTTGCTGTATTGGTCGGGATTGATGCGATTGCTGTTGAATGGAGGCCTTAGTGTGCGCGGTACTCCCGCGTTGCAGGCAGCCGAAGTGAAAGCAGTCCAATCGCCCTGAAGCATTGCGGGTGTGGGAATGAACTGTTGTACGTTTGCAGGATCCTGCCGAAGTTTTGTCACCTGGAATCCACCAAAAAGAAAAAGCCTCGACTTCACGATGGGTCCGCCGACGGTCCCTCCAAACTGATTCCGTTTGAGCGTGCTTTTGACCTTCCCCCCTGTCGAAGGATCGACCGCAGCAAAATACTCTGTCGCATTGAAGAGATCGTTGCGGACAAATTCGAAAACGTCGCCGTGGAATTCATTCGTTCCGGATTTCGTGACGACCGCAACGGCGGCTGAATTTCCGCGTTGAGCCGACAGGCCCGTCGATTCCACTTTGAATTCCTGTGTTGCATCCGGAAATGGCATCGGCATGGTGGTGCCGATGAGGAAATTCATGTGGTTCGCTCCATCGAGACTGTAGTCCACACCGAACGGAACTCCACCGCCGACGGAGATGTACGGCAGATCATTGAATAGTCGTCCTGTACTCACATTGGTTGTGACTGCCGCCCCCGACAATGTAATAAGGTCGGTCACCTGCCGGCCGTTCAGCGGCAGTTCCAGAATGCGCTGCTGCTCAATGACCTGGCCGATACCGACGTTGCTGGTCTCAACCAATGCCGCATTTGCCTGCACCTCGACTTGCTCGCTGACCTGGCCGACTTCCATCACCGGATTGATGACAGGACTGCTGTTGACCTGCAGCACAATCCCGCTTTGAACAAACGTTCGAAAACCGGCCAGCGCCGCTTCCAACTTGTATGGTCCGAGCGGCAAATTCGACAGGACAAACGTGCCTGTCTCGTTGGTGATGGTCGTGCGCGCAGCTCCTGTTTCGGTTTGGATCGCCGCGATTTCAACGCCTGGTAAGACTGCGCTGCTCTGGTCCCGAACCGTTCCGCTGATTTGCGCTGTTGCTTGCCCCCAGGCAGTACTTGCCGACAGCATCAACAAAGGAACGATCGCCACGTACACAATGCCCGCACGTTTCATCTGCCCCTCGCTTAAGTTTTAGATTTTGAATCGCGGAAACAACCGCTCGGCATTCTTTCTACCCATGTTTTGCATGAATTCGTTCGAGAGCCCGAGGTTCGGCAGCTCGTTGACGGTCGATTCGATGGGCTCGGGAGAATAATCCGTTCCGAAGAGAATATGGTCGTGAGGCATGAATTTCGTCATCGCGGCCATCGGCCATGGGAACGAAGCATGGGCGATGTCGTAGTACCACTTTCGCAATTCCGTGTAGAGCCCGTTAGGTAGATATTGTTCCGAGCCATTCGGAACTCGATCTTTCATGCGTCCGGCGAGCATCGGAACCGCGCCGCCGGAATGAACTGTGATAAAGCGGATGTTTGGATATCGAAACATGACGCCATTGACGACGATGCTTGCAACCGCTCGCGTGACATCAAAGTCATACTCGAGCATGGCTGCATTCGGGCCGTATTCCAGCCGGCTGCAGCAGACCGGCGCCAGAGGATGCATATAAACAATGGCATTCCTGCGATTGAGTTCCTGCCACATCGGTTCAAAGTACTTGTCGCCCGGCCAATGACCTTTATTGTCGTTGGTGTAAATGCCGATACCGTCGACCTTGAGGGTATCGAAGCAGTATTCGATTTCCTTTAGGGTTCCTTCGCTGTCCGGTAGAGGCACTCCGCCGAATAATCCGAACGCCTTCGGATGTTCTTGCATGAGCTTGGCGCCGTAATCGTTACCCGTTCGGACATTCTTTCGGCCAGTCTCCGTGCCGGTGTATAGAACGTCGCCCATTTGGGTCATCGAGAGGATGGCGACGCTGATGCCGAATTTGTCCATCTGTTCGAGAGTTTTTTCCGGCGTCCATGGACCGCC
>DATFXZ010000105.1:0-4288 GCA_035315305.1 Terriglobia bacterium
GCGCTGCGGCCGGCGCAGGAAGTTCCCGATCCGGACTACGATCCAACAAGCGAATGGCGTAAGCGCAGTCGCGGAAAATCATAAACCGGTTGCGAAAATCTGGCCGAGTTCGTAAGGGGGAACGACTTCGAGTTGGGCATATGTGCATTCGCGAGGCGGTTTATCCGGACGCCACCTTCGAAAGTAAGTGGGATGACGAAAACGGGTGCCCTGCATATGGTCATATTCGACTTCGACCACCAACTCCGGCCGCAGCGGCTCCCATGAAAGATCCTTGCCCTGACTCCAACGGCTCTCGCCGCCCGGTATGCGATGATATTCGGCCCACTGTTTCCAAGGATGGTGCGCGATCGCGTTTTCGCGATACGGCGCGAGAGATTCCACCAGCTCCCGGCGTTTGGCTTCCGTGAAACTTGCGCAGATGCCGACATGCTGAAGCACGCCGGACTCATCGAACAGGCCAAGCAACAATGACCCTACAGCGTCCCGATCACCCTTCTTGTACCATCGAAATCCGGCTACAACGCAATCACAATCGCGCTGGTGCTTGACCTTGAGCATGACGCGCTTGTCCGGCTCATAAACATTGGTGGTCGACTTCGCGATAACGCCATCGAGACCCGCGCCTTCAAACCGGCGAAACCAATCGGCCGCCACTGTCGAGTCGTTTGTTGCCGGTGTCACGTGGATCGGCGGCGACGCAGATACAAGAATCGATTCCAGCCGGCGGCGCCGGTTTTCGAAGGGCACGCCCCGTAGATCTTGTTCGTCCTCGCAAAGCAGATCGAAGAACACGAGCGATGCTGGAATTTGCTGTGAAAGCAACCTTGCTCGTGATGCAGCGGGATGAAGACGAAGCTGGAGCGCTTCGAAGTCGAGTCCACCGTTTTTTGCAATCACGATTTCGCCGTCGAGCACCGCGCGTTCCGGCAATTGCGATTTGAGCGGCTCAATCAGTTCGGGGAAGTAACGGTTTAATGGTTTTTCGTCGCGGCTCTGGATCAGAATCTCGTCGCCGTCACGGAACACCAGGGCGCGAAATCCGTCCCATTTCGGCTCGAATACCCATGATCCGGCCGTGGGTAATTCGCTAACGCGTTTCGCAAGCATCGGCAAGACCGGCGGATTCACAGGAAGCTGCACGCTTCAGGTTAATCTCTGCGGCGCGGACTGTCCAATCTGAGATATCGGATTTCGGATTTGAAATGCAGGAATCGTCCAATTTCGAAATATAATCAGCGGCCTTCAGGAGAATGGAATGCGGAACATGCGTCTTGTGCCACTGCTAGCGCTATTTGTGCTGTCATCGGCGGTCGGCCAAACTTCTCTCGACCCGACTTTGCAGGCACAACTAAAGCGTGTGTTTCCCAATGCGACTTCGTTTTCCACTAAGCAACCGGGTCCGCCGCCTCACTTCATCGCGTATACCGGCAATGCCAACTCGCGGACTATTGCAGGCTACGTATTCTGGACGACCGAGGTTGAGCCCCTCGAGCGTGGTTATGACGGCCCGATCAAGATGCTTGTGGGTTTGGACATCAACGCGAAGATAACGGGGGTGCTGGTCACTGAACATCACGAACCATACGGCTATTTCTCTGTTGAGCCTCCGGAATTTGCCCGTCAATTCATAGGCAAGGACATTCGCGATCCGTTTAAAGTGGGCGGCGATGTGGACGCGGTTTCCCGCGCAACAATCACCATTAACAGTTCCTCACGTGCTATCCGAAACGGCGCGCGGCGAGTCGCACGGGCCCTGCTGACGCCTCCGGGAGCAGCCAAGTGAAGGAACGTGAATCTGTCCGCCTGATCATCGCCTGTCTGTTGATCGTTTCCGTCGTGCTCGCAGTAAATCTCCGTGCCGGCGCGTCGCCAGCTCAGCAAGAGGATCCTCAAAAGGCGCAAGACCAGTGGAAGTTCGCTGATGAAGATGAAGTTGTCCCTAGCTGGACGGATGACCTCAAGGACCAAGCGCTCGGCCTCACGATGTTCGCCGGCTTCGCTACACTGGCGCTCGTCGGATTCTTCAGAAAGAGTGAGCGTCTGAAATGGGTCACGATGGGAGTTGCCGTCGTATACCTCGGGTTTTGGCAAAGCCAGCTGATCACTGTCGTGAACATCTTTGCCCTCACACAGTGGAATTTTCCCGTTTTCAGACACAACCTGACCTGGTATTTTTTCGCGATCTTTACGGTTGTGACGACTGTCCTGTGGGGCCGTTTGTATTGTGGCCGCATCTGCGCATTCGGCGCGATGACGCAACTTCTCGATAAAGTTGTGCCGGCGAGATTGCGCGTGGAGGTGCCGCGCCGAATCGATCGTCAAGCCGGCTACATCAAATACGGCCTGCTTGGAGCTACGGTGCTTTATTTCCTGGTGACAAAAAACATCTCGATTTACAGATATGTCGAGCCGTTCTGGATGTTCTCGCGCGAAGCATCCACTGCTATGTGGATTGGCCTGGGCGTATTGCTTTTTGCGACGGTTTTCGTCAGGAATCTCTATTGCCGCTTCCTGTGCCCGGTCGGGGCGTTTCTGGGACTCCTCTCCAACTTAACCGTTTTTCGAATCAAGCGTTGGTCTGAATGTAATACATGTAAGATCTGCGAAAAGAAATGCGAGTGGGGAGCGATTCGCGGTCCGAGGATCGTCGCGAGCGAGTGCGTCCGTTGCGACGATTGCGAGCGCCTGTACATGGATAAGCAAAAGTGCCCGCACTGGCTGATCATCAAGAAGAGGGTAAGAGTTGAGCACTGATGCCAGCGGCCGAAAGCCTACTCTTTGAAAGTGACAACACGGCCCCAGAGATCCTTCGTGCCCCATATTCCGCGACGCAGTGCTTCGGGCAGACGAGTCTTCAGCGCTCGCACAGCAAAACCGGACATATCTGTGAACGAAGCGTTCACGATAAAGTCCGAAAGCTGCTGGATTTGTGTCATGTCTCTCAGGTTCAAACCATCAAACGCTCTACGACTTGTCTGTGTAACCTAGGACAAATTTACGCAGCTCGCCGAACCTCCGGAGCGGCAGCGACTTCTCGATAAGCTCCCGCGTGTCCCCCGATAATTGCGCCGACTAGTCCGCAGATAGCCACGATCAATGCCCAGGTTGCCGCTGCGGCGGTAACGGTTTCGACAGTTCCCGGAGCTACGTTTTGTTGAGCAACGTTGCCCGTCATGTTGGCAGTCATGGCCGCGAGTCTCGTCGTACCGGTCACTGCGAAGTAGAATATCGCCGTGGTTCCCAACGCCCATGTCACCAGACCATGCAGCCGCCCCTCAATTTTCGTTGCGCTCGAAGCTCTTGCTGCCAGCCATGCGCCGGCGAGAAAACCACCGAAGACGGTCACGAGCGACCATATACCTGCCCATATACCGACTCCGCGCGTTGCGCCCTGCGGACCCGCTGCAGCAGCGCCAATCGCAAGCCCAAACAGGCTTAGGATGAGCATGATTCCAAGAGCGAAAAAAGTACCGCCGAAAATTGCCGACCACGACAGCCGTCGGAAGGGTACTCGCGCTAAAGGGGTCTGCGCGATTGATCTTTCCTCTCTCATAAGACCTCCTGATTCTCAAATTTTTTATCTTAATTAGTTAGACGCGTCAGTTCGGATGGCTTATCGGGGCGAATTCCAGAGGATCGGGGGGAAATTCGAACCGTTCGTCTCAGAGCAGCTGGATAAGCAAATGCAAGAATAAACAGATATCCAGCACTCCAAAGATCAATACCGGTAGATCCGGATGGTTTTGATCAAAGATATTGGCCGTTTTCCAATATAACGCTTCAGCGTTTCTTAACAGCAGATACTCGGCGAGCATCCGGTCGTATGCCGGCGCAGGAACTGAAAGTTGCAGGCATGCCCGGCCCACAGCCCGCCCGGTAGCGAGATCTCTGATCTCTGTTGTCGAATCCGGCGAGATTATATAAGTGGCGCGTGTGCCGGTGTATTCAATGACACCTTTTTCCATTACTCGGGACCACATTTCATCCGGCAAGACCGAACGCAGCATCTCGCGCGCTCTTTGAATTGGGGACTTGAGCTCATTTCTACCTGTCGATAAGGAAGTCACGTTCGCTCACTCCGTTCGAGTTCCAAAGAATCTCCATAAGCCAAGAAGCGATAAGCCCACTATCACTGCCGCCGTGGCACAATGCCGGCATTGCAGCACTGGCCGGCCAGACTCGTACCTCCGCCGCGAGCCAAAATCGGCGCGCCGAACCTCCGGGCGATTTCGAGGGTTTCAAGGACGTCATCAACGACTTTTGGGATGACGACGCCGATCGGCAC
>DATFXZ010000106.1:0-5176 GCA_035315305.1 Terriglobia bacterium
ACAGATTCGCGCTCAGATGGAGGATACGAGTTCCGACTATGACCGCGAAAAACTGCAAGAGCGGTTGGCGAAGCTCGTTGGCGGTGTGGCGATCATCAAGGTCGGCGCGGCAACCGAAACTGAAATGAAGGAAAAGAAAGCACGTGTCGAAGACGCAATGCATGCGACCCGCGCCGCTGTGGAGGAAGGTATCGTTCCTGGTGGTGGCATCGCATTTCTGCGAGCAATTCCGGCTCTCGAAAAGCTGGGACTCGAAGATGACGAGCAAATCGGCGTAACTATTGTGAAGCGAGCACTCGAAGAGCCCCTCCGGCTCATCGCTTCCAATGCAGGACATGAAGGCGCTGTCGTTGTTGGGGAAGTTCGTGCTTCGAAACAGGCAAACTTTGGATTCAATGCCGCAACCGAAGAGTACACGGATATGATCTCTGCTGGAATTCTCGATCCGGCCAAGGTTACCCGTTCTGCCCTGCAGAACGCGGCGTCCATCGCGGGTTTGATGCTCACGACGGAAGCGCTTGTCTCGGAGATTCCAGAAGCAGAAAAAGCTGCTATTGGGTCGGGTGGTGGCGAACCACCGATGTACTAATCGCACAGTGAAAGTCCGGTCGTGCGAGCTATAGGCTGGACTTTCACACGGGATTTCTTTGTCTAGGCTACAGCGCTGCCTTTCTCGGAATTCCGCGGCCAAGCGTTCCCACTGACCTCATCATTTACCAGGAAGAAACAGCTTATTAGCTTCGTTTTGAAGCTCCTCAATGGTGATCTCTCCATGGGCGTGGGATTGCAGATGTGTGTAGAACTGATTGTATTTCTTCATGCTCGTTTCGCGAGCCGTGACCGTCGGGATACCGGAACAGAATTTCTGAAAGTGCACCCCTATCCGATCGAGGGCAAGGCTGCTTCGGCAGTAGGGACACTTAATTCCCGTCAATGTTGCACCTGAGTGTCTTCTTGCGAGATCTTATGAACTCTCGCACTTCTTCGATTGAAGAAAACACCTTGTCGCTCTTGCGGGAATTACAGGGCTGACAACAGATGACGAAAATCGTTTTTGCGCCCATTAGCATCTTCTTCTTGCTCTTTGGAAAGAAGTGATCCGTTGTGGGCCGGGTTCTATGGTGATCCCACTTGATCACTTGTAAGCAGTAAGTACAGGTATAGGAATCACCGACGGTTAAGGATCGGCGCGCTCGCGCCATTATGCAGAACGCCCTTCCGGCGTGTCTTTCTTCTGTGTTTTGTTTGGCGCCTGATTCGATATGCCTGCGTTCGTTGGGGTTCTGGAAGTCGTCACGCCTTCCGCGCTTGATTTTTTCCGCAATTCTTCCTGTTTCTTACGCCGCTGGGCCTCTCGCTGTTTATCCCCATAGGTCTGTGATCGCATGAAAGAAGTTTATCACGCGGCCCGGACCGAACTGCCGAGAGATCGCGATGCTCAAAAGCTTGCTCTTGCCTCCACGCCGAGCGAGCTCGGCATGACCTGGGAGATGCGCTACTTGGCTTCCTGAACAATCTGTAGCCGCTTATCAAGCGAGGCCGCCGGCCGATCCGATGTCACATAAAAAATGTCTCTTATGTCAACTTGCGTCGGCGCTGCGCGCCCATCGTACATCTCTATGCTGATCGTCTTCTTGCTCGTTGCACTGCTTTTCCATGATTGCTTACACCTTCTATTGCTATTGGCAGTAACAAGATTGATGGTCGTCGCCGAAATATTTAAGAGCACTGTCGCAGCGCTTCGCGACTATGTCCAGCCTCGGCACGATAATCTCATCACTGGAATCAAGGACATGGCTCTCGGCGCATCGTGGTAGCCGTGCATCTGGGCGGTCAGTATTCCGATTGTCCTTTACGAACTGGCCGGATGAATCAGAACTCGGTGAAGCCCAATATTCAGTCAGTTGAACACTCGAGTTGCGCCATCTCCCATTAACGTAAACCCGGCCCAATAGACAGGAGGCGCTTGGTCGTCGAATTCTTTGATCAGATCAAGTTTTGCTTGGCGTAATGCGGTGTCCTTGTTGGAGCCCTCGACTAAATGCTGATAGAAGCGTTTCATGAGTGCGATCGTATACGTATCATCCGCAGTCCACAGGCTGGCGATTACCGACTTGGCACCCGCTAACAGAAAGGCGCGTTCCAGGCTGGCGATTCCCTCTTCCCCGAGCAACCTCCCATTGCCGGTGTCGCAGGCGGAGAGGGTTACCAGATCCGCATGAATACCGAGATCTCTGATTTCTCGAACCTGCAAAAGACCATCTTCACTTGATTCAGGGGAATTCCCTAGAACCAGCGCGGCCCGATCCGGGTACTGAGCACTCGCCACTCCGTGCACGGCAAGGTGGATGACGCCAAAGTCCGCAAGGGGCAACGATTTGAATGCGCCTTCAGTAGCATTCCGTCCGAGAAGCAGTTCGTCGACGCCGTTAATGATTCCGGCGACACTCATCACTTCCTCGCTGCTTCCGGGCAAATCCGGAAACTGGACGGCTTCCACATCAAAGAAATCGGGTGCCGAGTTTTCAATGGTGGTTCTGCGAACGCTGGGAGTGACCGCGAACGGTTCGCGGTTGAGGATGGATTACACCACCGACACCGAGAAAAGTCAGGCGGACCGACGGGGGACGACGGGACTGCCTTAGAAGATGGAGAACGGTCGCTGAGGGGGCGTACGTGACAACGCTCGACTCGAGAACGTACTTTCCGGTCTCGTCTTTCAACGCATCAAATGGTAGAAGGTGCAGCCCGCTATCGGGAACAATGACGAGCCGCTTCGGCAAGCCTTCTCCAACGGCCCGTCCGTGGGACATAGGTGTGCCGATTATATAAACCGGCGAGGCGCCAGGCCTGAGGGCGACTGATTTACTATAATTGGTTAATCCTTACTCTCTCGCACTCTCAGATACTTAACTATATATTGTGAAGTCATGCCATAATGCGCATTACGACTTAGCGTCGCAAGTTCCGAATTGCTTTGTCGGGGAGGAAGATCAGTGCCCGCAAAACCGACCTATTGGGTCCGTTCCAAGCAGACTAACGAAATTGGCTGTTTCGGTCTAAGACCGGTGCCGGCTCAATTCAGGAAGCTTGAAGACGCGAAACAGTATCGCAAGGAGCTGAATCTACGCAGAGGACCGTATCACCCTGGGTACATCATCGAAGAGCACGACAGTCCTCAGGTTTCCCATTGGAAGTCGAAGATCGTGATCATTCGGTCGTAACGACGACAGTTTCTGGAGGGCTTATGGCCCTTGCAATAACATCAAGAATCGTTTCCGGTCTCGTCATCATGGATCTATCCGGCAGGTTGTGCTTCCTTGAAGTTTCTTTGCATGAACATGTCACAACGAATTGTTGCAGAAAGTGCCCCGTTTTTGATGTCGATGGCCTGCCACGATTGGTTCAAATCCAGGGCGGAAGGTTTCCTCCATAATGGACCCTTTCACTAGTTGACCCGAGGCTACATCGGCGCTTGGAAGCAACTTAGCGATGCCCGTTTGGAATGTATGGCAAAGGAGTTCATAAGATGTGAACACGTTACGCGCCGGGCTCTCCCGTGAATGAAGCATTAGGGATGGTAGAGACACGCGGTTTCATCGGAGCCGTTGCGGCGGCCGATGCCATGGTGAAGACCGCCAACGTTGTCCTCATTGGTAAGGAATACCTCCTCAACGGCTACGTCGCCGTCCTGGTTCGCGGCGATGTGGGTTCCGTGAAAGCCGCGACTGAAGCGGGTTCTATCGCAGCCCGCCGCGTTGGAGAACTCATCAGCGTTCACGTCATCCCCCGTCCTTTTAACGAAACAGAAAAAATCCTGCGACATTGGTCGGGGGGTACGAAGCTCGGCGACAGCACACCTGGATAGACTAATCGTTAGGGATAGAGATCTTGAATCCATTTAAGAAGCTCGAAATCTGCTCCAAGTCGCTCATGAGGCACGGTGGACGTTTGAGAATTTCACGGACGAGCAAGTCGAACGAGTTCTTCTTGAGATTTTGAAAGCAACCTTTTCGGGTTTAGCGCAGCGCGCAGGGTATCGCGATTTCAATCTAGCAATTGGAGCGGGGTGCGTTAGCATACTCCGCGCCACATGATCGCTCGTTGGCGTTTCGCTCGACGCGAAACGCTGCTCTATCTAGCCCGTGTGAGTTTCTTTTGGCTGTGCAGAGAGAGATCAATCGGCGCCGTAACTACGACCTACGCAAGATAGATCTGTTATCTTGTTGTAGACATCCTAGCGGAGAACTATGGGAGAACTCGTCAAGATCCTAGAAAAAAGGGACGTTGCACCAGGTTCGAGTACGGCAGTTGAGGTCGGCGGTCAGAAGGTTGCGGTCTTCAACGTCGATGGAAGCTTTTATGCGATCGGCGATACCTGCACTCATCGCGGTGGTCCCCTATCTGAGGGAGAGGTTAGCGGAACAACGGTGAACTGCCCATGGCACAGAGCCCAATACGATTTGAAGACTGGTGGCGTATTAACCCCGCCCGCCCCAAAGGGCGTCGCTAGTTACAAGGTGGTCGTCGAAGGCGACGCCGTCAGCATCGAGCTTTAAAGCCTCAGATGACGCCGATGTAGGCTCGGGTCAGCTAATGAATGGGTCCGTTAATGGAGGAAACCTTCCATCTGAGTTTGAACCAACCGTGGGAGGCCATCGACATCAAAACGGGCCACGCGGTCCTCATCCCTAAAGGTTCCCACCAGGCTATCCGGATGCTTCTTAAAAGCGCGCGCGATCAGGCAGATGAAAACTACTTGGTGGTCACGGTCCAACACGAAGGCAAACCTCTGTTGGCAGGTCTGCGCGAAGCCTACTGGCGCCATTGGGAAGGCCACCCTATTCCAGAATTTCGCGTGACGATCCGGGAAATGAACCAGAAACCATCACATCCACTACCCCCAAAACGCCGCCGTCCACATTTGCGGGAAAAACCATCCATTACATGCATTCCAATCCCACTCCGTTGAGTTCAAGCGGACGTCGAATGGCAGTTCCAGCTGCAGTAGTCCGCTGGCAGTAATCACAGCCAACGGGCATGATGGATGTGCGCCCGGCCATCTCGAGAGTGTCCAATGCCGGTTCGGACCTCATCACGGTGCAGGCACTGTGTAACCAGAAATTGCGAAAGTCATGTTGCCTTGAATTGCTGTTATCGGCGAACAGCCTTTGAA
>DATFXZ010000107.1:0-11812 GCA_035315305.1 Terriglobia bacterium
CGGGCTCTCGTTGACCGAGCAGGAGCAGCCGCCGGCCGTGCCCTCAGGATTGCCGTCGGCATTGCTTGAGCGGCGCCCGGACATTCGCAGCGCCGAACAGAAACTGGTTGCGGCTAACGCGATGATTGGCGTCGCAAAGGCGGCGTATTATCCGCGAATCAGCCTGACCGGCTTTTTGGGGTCTCAGAGCAGCCAATTATCGAACCTCTTTTCAGGGCCGATGGGAGTGTGGCAATTCGTACCACAAGTAGCGCAACCGATCTTTACTGCTGGACGTACTCGCTCGGCTGTCGAGCTGAGTGCGGCCCAGGAACAGCTCGCACTAAATCAGTACGAACGATCCATTCAAAACGCCTTCCGGGAAGTGTCGGACACTCTTGTTCAGTATGAGAAGGTAAGGGAGATTCGCGCGACCCAGGAAAAGCTTGTGTCAACGCTGCAGGATCGATCGCGTTTGTCGTATCTAAGGTACCGCGGCGGCGTCGACACATTGTTGAACGCCCTGGATGCGGATCGCGACCTGTTTGGCGCCGAACTCGGTCTTGCCCAGACCAGGCGTGATGAGCTGTTGACCCTCGTTCAACTCTACAAGGCACTCGGCGGAGGCTGGCAGGAGTAACGCCACTTTTCGCCCTCGTGTTAACTCGATCGGTTTCGTAGGCGCCCGCTAAAGCCGGCGCCTACGCATATAGAACCTAATAGGTTGCCCGCCAGAACATTCCAGTGCATCATACCGAACGACTTGATGATGCATCGACGCGAACTACTTCAATCCTCGTTCTGGCTGGCATTCGGTTATCCGATTCGGAAACTCAGCGCGTTTGAATCCGCACCTCGCTTCACTTCCGATCCGTTCTCCGCGGGCGTAGCTTCCGGTGACCCGACCGCCCACGGAGTTGTTCTTTGGACGCGGCTCGTGCCCGACGAGGACCGCACGCAAGAGTGGCAGAGGGAATCAGTCCCCTTAGACTGGCAGATCGCCTCAGATGAAAACATGAACCACGTTGTTCGAAGCGGGCGCATCACGGCGCAACCCGAGTACGGGCACTCCGTGCATGTCGAAGTGAACGGTCTGGAACCGAATCGGTGGTATTGGTACCGGTTCAAGACAGGAACAACCGAAAGCGAAGTCGGTCGCACAAAGACTGCGCCTCTCGGTCCAACCGACCGGATTCGATTCGCTTTCGCTTCTTGCCAGAATTTCGAGCACGGGTATTACACGGCGTACCGCAACATGGTCAACGAAGACCTTGATCTTGTCATCTTCTTAGGCGATTACATCTACGAAACGGGCGGCAACGGAGTGCGATCGGTCCCAGCGATTGAGTGCACAAATCTCGATCAATACCGCGACCGTTACGCCCTGTATCGATCCGATCGATTTCTGCGTGAGGCGCATCGCTTGTTTCCATGGATCATCACGTGGGACGATCATGAAGTCGACAACAACTACGCGAACAACATCGCAGAGGATGATCAATCTCCAGCTGATTTTCTGCAACGGCGAGCGGCAGCCTACCAGGCCCACTACGAATGGTTACCCTTGCCAAAGACATGCATTCCTCATGGTCCAAACTCCACGCTGTATCGACGCCTTCAATACGGTTCGCTGGCGAACTTCCTGGTGCTGGATGGCAGGCAATATCGGAGCGACCAGCCTTGTGGGGATGGAATCAAAGCTCCCTGCGAAGAGTTCATGCGAGGGCGCAGGACAATGCTTGGCGCCGCGCAGGAGCGCTGGCTGCATCATGAGCTGCAGGCATCGCACTCGGAGTGGAATATTCTTGCAAACCAGGTGCGAATGACGGTGGTTGATCAGATGCCGGGGCCCGGCGAACTTTACTCCATGGATCAGTGGGCAGCCTACGACGACGCGCGACGACGACTTATCGGCGGTCTGTTGGACAGCAAGGTCTCAAACCCAGTCGTGATCACCGGCGACATCCATTCCAACTGGGTGGGCGATCTCAAGCTCGATTACCGCGAACTCCGATCGCCAGTAGTTGCCACGGAACTGATCGGCACTTCGATTACATCCGGCGGCGATGGGCACGATTCCGATCCTGCAGTGGAGAGCTACCTCTCCGAGAATCCGCAAATCAAGCTCTACAACAGTCAGCGAGGCTATGTCCGCTGCGAAGTGACACGGGAATCATTGACTGCAGATTTTCGCGTCGTGCAGAAGGTAACTGTTCCCGAATCCCCGATATCCACACGAGCCCGCTTTATCACTCAAAACGGAAGACCGGGCGCGCAACGCGCGTAATTTCACGGTCTGAGTACGAATTCTGTCGAAGTCGTCAAAACATATTGAGCCGCAGATTTCGCGGATGACGCAGATGCCATCCGTTCATCCGCGCAATCCGCGGCTCAACGACTTACATGAATTTCATAGAGCGGTTTGTACAACGGGACCGCCACCGCATTTACGCCCGAGAGTATCCGGGCGAGGAACCGGCCATCATTTTGATGCACGGCTTTCCAGACAACCTTCATTTGTATGACCGACTTGTTCCTTATCTCTCACCGCCGCGCCGCGTGATTACATTCGATTTTCTGGGGTGGGGAGGTTCTGATAAACCCCTTGGCTATCCATATACAGCTAAGAATCAAGCAGGCGACTTAGATGCTGTTATCAAACAACTGAAGCTTGAACGAGTTGTTCTCGTGGTGCATGACGCTTCCGGGCCTCCTGGCATTGATTGGGCGTTTCAGCATCCCGACCAGGTGGCGACTCTGGTTTTGCTGAACACCTACTACTCCGCGATGCCGACACTGCGAGCACCGGAAGCGATCTTCCTTTTTTCTATGCCATTGATCAGAAGTGTCTCTAGGCCGATCTCAGGCGCGTTTAATCACCTGATTTTCCGTCGAATGTATTGGTGGCAAGTCGGTAGATTCTTCCGGGATGCGGAGACCAGAAATCGATTTGTGCCGTTACTGTATCAACAATTCGATGCGACACCGAGCGCGCGTCCAGCCTTCTTCACGTTGAATGAGGATTTACGGCCTACGATACGCGCGGGCTCTGAAACCGCGCCCAGACTGAAAGAGTTTAGCCGGCCTGTGCGAATTATTTTCGGCGCGAGCGACCCTTACCTGAACAGTGGGGTGGCGCAGCGGTTTCACGAGCTATTTCCCGAATCGGATTTATTCCTTTTGCCGACTGCTCGACATTTTGTCCAGATGGATGATCCGGAAAACGTCGCACTCCTGATTCTCTCCGCGCCGGCAAACTAAGCTAATAAAGGTTAGTCTCTGCAATCATCTCGCACTTGCGGCGAATGACTTCTTGGCGGGTGCAGAAGGGGCTTGCGTTCGGACATGAACAATAACGAACAGGCGCAGACGCTGCGCAATCTGGTCGCGCACCATTCGGAAGGCGCGTAACTGCTTTTCCGGTTCACTTGAAACCGCAACAGGGTCATCGACTTTCCAATGAATGGTCTCTGAGAGCCGAGGGCACCGATACGTCCGTGCTGTACTCTCATCGAGCGTAATCACGTAGTCGAACTTTTCATCTGGGAGTTCCTGCACGCGTTTGGGTACTTTTCCACTCAAATCGATACCCACTTCATTCATTACTTCCACGGCGAGCGGATGCAGTCGTCCTCGTGACGTACCTGCGCTTATCGCCTCAAAGTGTTCGGAATCAATTCGAGCAAGCAGTGCCTCTGCAATCGGGCTGTGCAGGCCATTGGTTTCACAAAGAAATAAAACTTTCCGCTTCAGGCAAGCCTCCGGTTTTTTCTGGCAAAAGATGGGACGCCAACTATAGCACAGGATGTTGAAGAGGATGTGAGTATCGTTAAACCAATTTCCTCGAGAGAGCGTCCAAAGTTCTTTGGACTGTGCGTTGAGTAACAGTGCGTACCTTTGAGAATAGATTTCGGAGAAACTCCAATGAGCAATAAGGTAGCCCGATTCTCGCTTTTCCTTTTCATCGCGACGTTTTTAACAACCTCCGCCTTCGCCGGGCAGCAAGACGATAAAAAGAAACCGAAAAATTCCGATATCGAGAACATCGGGACGCGAGACATCAACAAAGGCAACATTCTGCCCACGATGTCTCTCGAAAAGGAAATCGCGCTCGGACGTCAACTGGCCGCGCAAGTCGACCGGCAAGCGAAGCTGTTCAATGATCCGGTCGTCACCGAATACGTGAATCGGGTGGAACAGAATATCGTGCGGAATTCCGATGCGAAAGTTCCTTTCACGATCAAGGTCATCGAATCCGATGAAGTGAACGCGTTCGCCCTCCCGGGCGGTTTTCTATATGTCTACACCGGGCTGCTTCGCGCAGCCGATCAGGAAGCGGAGCTGGCAGGCGTACTTGCCCATGAAACTGCTCACGTCGCAGCGCGGCATGCAGCAGAAACTGCTTCGAAGGAGACGGCCCTCAACCTGGCATCAATCCCGCTAATTTTTGTTGGCGGAGCTGCAGGTGTCGGTGCACGTCAGGCGGCCGGAATTGGAATTCCCGTAACGTTCCTCAAGTTCACGAGGAGCCAAGAAGCGGAGGCGGATTATCTGGGCGCGCAATATATGTACAAGGCGGGATACGATCCCAGCGCGATGTTGAGCTTCTTTGAGAAATTACAGGCCAAAGAAAAAGCGAAACCCGGAACAATGTCGACCCTCTTTACAGATCATCCTCCGACTGCCGCACGTATCGCAGCGATCAAGAAAGAAATCGAAACTATTCTGCCCAGCCGTGAGCAATATACGATGTCGACTTCGGAATTCGATACTGTGAAAGCCAGACTGATCTCGCTCGAAAACGGAACCCCTAATGAAAACGGAAACAGGCCGACCTACCGACGCACATCAGGGAGACGACGCCCGACAAATTCACCCCCAACCGACACCCAGAATGATCCAACTGTCCAAACTCCTTCAGATGAACCTCAGCAGGGAGAAGATGATCGACCGGTACTGAAGCGTACGAACTGATCGGCTTCGTAGTCTTCATCGAATTGAAGTACTCTGGCGCGCCTCGATCACGATGCTCGATCCGACAATAGAATTCCACTGGGCGACAGTTACGTCCGCAGGCGTCTGGCTTTGCGGAAAATAACACTGCACGCTGCCGACGCGGCCGCTGCTGCCCTCTATGTCGAACGAGACGGACATACCGGACGACGCTTGCTTTTGAAAGGCCAGGGTATACAAAGTCTCCAGGCTGGGTACTCTGGCGAGAAGACGATCTGCTTGCGTTGCTGATGCCGGCTGCCAAACACAATCGCCCTGCTTCCGCAATTGAGTTGATCCGGTAGTTAGAGCAGAAACTGTCCGGCTCTCGATCAACTGGGGTTTTTCTATTCGGCCGGTCCAGGTCGTGGGATCGAAACGAAGCCTGAATTCGCTATTTCCGACATCAACAAGTCTGGATTGCGGCGGCACTGCCTCCCAGATCTCATCGGGAGTGCGGACTGCAGGGGAAAGATCTTGTTCAGGAGTCGTGGTTCTCGGAACCGCAGGGGCGTTCTCGAACAACAGATTGACGCTGGAGCTTGCCTCGCGGCCATCGGAGAAAATGTAGTACGCCCGACTATTGGGTGAGTCAGGAATTCTTTGTTTGGAGTTGGTAGCGTTCAGATTCACGAGTGTCGTGCGGCAGAGCAGGAAACGGTAAGTGAGATCGGCATCGCTTATCGCCTTGCATCGAAACTCGTCGGCCAAGCCCGCTTCCGGTTTGCTCGCGGCCGTCGGCGGTATCAGCGTGTATGTGGTCTCTGCGCGACTCACGCCTTCGGCATAAAGGAATGGGAGTTGGAATGTGTAACTGTTTGTCGATTTATCAAAGAACACACTCACCGGAGGATTATCTCGTAGAGCAACTTTCGAGAACGGAATCGTGCCTTTACGAAATTGATCGTAGCTTTCCTTGACCGGATAACGAGTCGCTAGTCTCAGCGCCGTTTGCTCGGTGCTGCACATTCCGGAAAAGACAAACCGAACGGGATCACTCTTGACACTATCGATATCCTCGTAGTGCCACGCGGCCAGATTCCGATTGTCATTTAGAAATCCAACGTCCTTCCATTCGCCGCTTTTGCCGATGAGATCTGAGCAGCGAATCGCTTTCGCCCGCTGGAAAGCACTATCGAGTTCGGAAGCCTCCAGCCGTCCGAATAATGTTTGCAGATCATCCAGGAACCTGGCGCCAAAATCGGAGTTCTGCAACAAAAGGAAAACGGATACCAGGACGCCAGCGAGTGACATGGTTCAAATGATAATCCAAGTAGTGGCGAGAGCGGCACCGGAGACTCGAAACATCTCCTCGATGGCCTGACGCAAGGATTCATTCAACGTTTTACCTTGATTATCTAGGTGTGGTCGTGTTTCACTTACGTTACCTAGATCATCTAATGGTGCTGTCATGGCAATGAAGGAAATTGATCTGCTGCAGGGGACGCTCGATTTACTTGTGCTGAAGACACTGGGCGGAGGCCCAATGCACGGTTACCGCATCGCATCCAAAATCCAGCGGCTCTCGGCAGACGTGCTGCGCGTTGAAGAAGGCTCCCTCTACCCGGCGCTGTATCGGATGGAACAGAAAGGGCTGATCGAGTCGGAATGGGGATTGACCGACAACGCTCGCAGAGCCCGATTCTACAAGCTCACGCGCAAAGGCCGGCGCGAAATGCAGAAGGAAACGGAAAGTTGGCTCCGGCTTTCCACTGCAGTTGCGCGTGTTCTGAAGGCGCTCGAACAGGGAGCGTGACATGAATGTGCTTCGGCTTGCCTGGCTTCGCCTGAAGGCTATCTTCACCGGACACAGAATCGAGCGTGAGATCGATGAAGAGATGCGCCTTCACCTGGATTTATTAGCCGAAGAATACGAACAAAACGGAATGACTCGCAAAGAAGCGGACTCTGCCGCGCGCCGTCGATTCGGTAGCGCACTTTTAATCCGAGAACGCGGGCGTGAGGTCCGCGGCGGTGGAATTCTAGTCGATTTGATTCGGGATGTGGGGTATGGCTTTCGCATTTTGCGCCGCAATCCATGGTTCACAGCAGTAGCCGTCCTGACGCTGGCTATTGCGATTGGAGCGAATACGGTCATCTTCAGTCTCGTGAATTCGTTGCTGTTGCGCGCGCTGTCGTATCCGAACTCAGACCGGCTGGCTGTGATCTGGTCCGTTCCCGCTAACCATCCCGAACAGAAGTTTCCGGGAACGTCCGGGGCATACGTTCTGTTGCGCGATAACACGCGCCTGTTTGAGGCCATAGGCGCGGCACGCCTATACGAAGCATTCACAGTTGCAGAAAACACGGATGGCGCCAATTGGGAACGCGTGCAAGCGCAGTGGTTCACGCAGGAAATGACTGCTGTTCTGGCAGTTCAACCGATGCTCGGCCGATGGCCGAATGATGGGGATGACACTAATAGCTTGTTCATCGTCGTCAGCCATGGGCTGTGGCAGCGAAAGTTCGCAGGCTCTCCTGATGTCTTGGGCAAGAAGGTGCTACTGGACCTCGGTGTCGCGACGGTCACGGGAGTGATGCCGGCCGGATTCGAGCTGATGAATCCCGACGCGGAAATTTGGATCCGTCAGGTAGTCACAGCGCCGGGCGGGCCGCTGCCGCGAAGTCCAAATCGAATTTTTACGGCGATCGGTCGGTTGAAGCGCGGAGTCACGCTCGAACAAGCGCAGAGTGAAATGAACGCGCTCGCGTCGCAACTGAGCCAGCAACTACCGGAAGTCCAGCGTGGCTGGGGCTTCAAAGTCGAATCACTGCAGAGCGTATACGTCGGCAGGATCCGAAAGCCTTTGTTGATTTTTCAAGGCGCTGTCTTTTTTGTTCTCGTAATCGCCTGCGCGAACGTGGCCGGATTGCTCGTGGCTCAAGGTGTCGGACGCCGCAGGGAACTGGCGATACGAAGCGCGATCGGGTCGAACCGATGGCGCATCATTCGTCAATTGGTCGTCGAAACGGTCTTGTTGGCGTTGATAGCGGGTCTGCTGGGATTGATGTTCGCCTCGGCGGGCTTAGGAGCTTTCATCTGGTTTGGCCCTGCGGACTTTCCCCGGTTGAACGAGATCGGCATGGACCTGCATGTCTTTATTTTTACGCTTCTGATTTCGGTCGTAACCGGTTTGGTCTTCGGCGCACTGCCATCGATGCAGGTTTCACGTGCCGATTTAACCGGGGCGCTTCGCGAGACGTCTCGAAGCTCGACTCTTGGTCCGCAGCGGCAAAGACTCCGCAGTAGTTTTGTCGTGCTTCAAATTTCGCTCGCCGTTGTTCTGCTCATCGGGTCAGGCCTGATGCTCCGAAGCCTGCTCCTGCTCAATATGGCACAGGTTGGCTTCATGCCTCACGGCCTGGTGACGTTCCAGATTCCATTCTCGCGCTCGGTGTACTACCAAGGCGCCGGCAACACCCCCGCCGGCGGCTTAATGGTTGAATTCGACGGTAAGCTTAATCAGATGACTGAGCGGATGCGCGATCGTCTGAAAAGCGTGCCCGCCGTCGCGTCGGTAACCGTGGCGATTACACCGCCGCTTGGAGGAATGCCGCGACGCGTTACCTTCACAAGAGAAGACACGCCCACCGAACCGGCGGAACGCGAAGCTTGGGCAGCGGAATGGTATCCCGTCACAGGCGACTATTTCGAGACGTTGAGGATTCCATTAATGCGCGGCCGGAGTATTAGCCCTGATGATGCATTCTCGCGACGACCTGTCGTCGTCATCAATTCGGCTCTCGCTCGGCAGTTCTTTCCTAACGACGATCCGATCGGACGGCGAATCCGATTTGATCTTCTTGACGATCAGCCGCGCGAAATTGTCGGAGTTGCCGGTGACGTTCGCCAGAACCGCTATGAACTTTCGTTACAGCCGCAGGTGTACGTACCGCAAGACCAGCTGCCTCGCCGGATGGATCTCAACATCGCGCGTCAGGTTCTGGTCAAGACGTTCGTTGTTCGAACAAGCGCACCGCCGATCGATGCGCTGCGCGCGGCGGTTCGGGAAATAGATCCGACTGCGGCGATTTCGACTGTTAGAACCGTGGAAGAATATGCTGGGGCGCAGCTTCAGGATCTCAGGCAATACACAGCTCTGCTCTCGATCTTCGCGACTATCTCGGCTCTTCTGTGCGTGATTGGAATCTTCGGCATCATGGCGCATGCCGTGATGCAGCGCGGAAACGAGATCGGAATTCGCGTAGCATTAGGCGCATCGCCCGGGAACGTTCTCAGGCTTGTTCTTCGGCAGGGATTGCTGCTCGTCTCCGTCGGCCTTGGGCTCGGACTTGCAGGAGCGGTCGCAATCACACGGGTAATCCGAACTTTCCTGTGGGGTATCACGCCGACGGATCCAGTGACATTCATGATCGTTACCGCCGCTCTCGCTGTGTTGGCGCTCGTCGCGTGTTATCTGCCGGCGCGGCGAGCCTTGAGGATCGATCCGATCATTGCGTTGCGTATCGACTGATTATGTTCCGCGCGTCTAGAACTTTGGTTCTAAATCATCTGAAAGTTTTGTCACAAGCAAATTGTGACTCTAGACCCATTTATCGATTTTGGTCACGTGGGTATACGTAAGAGCCTTTGACAAGGAACATTCGTAGAGGTTCGGAGGTTTAAGTCAATGCCACGGTTCAAAATCGGAGAGCGTGTCGCACTGAATGGCCTCTTGGGCGAACTGCACGGCGGAGACGCGATTGGAACAGTTGTTTTCATCGCACAAGATAAGCATGGCATGGACGTGTTCGACGAATACGACATCGCATTTGAAGACTCACGCCAGTTGCGGGTTCGTAGCTTTCAACTAACCCACGTGGTGCAGACCGACGCTGAAACGCACGAGGAAGCAGCAAGGCCCGATTCCCAAGGTGAGACCCGACCTTAGGATAAAGCACTAACTCGCATTCCCTGCAGAATCGCGATGTCCCAGAATGGCGATGTCCTATGTCCCATTCCTCAAGGGAACCTTCACTCGGACTCTTGCAACTTCGACCTCCAGTTTTCTAACTCAGGGAAGCCTTTCAGGGTACGTCAGCAAGACGTTTGGTCCACAGCTGTCATTACAGGAACGAACATGGCATAATCGCGCATCAAAAGCGACCCCACGGCAATGAGTAGCAAAAAAGGGAGCATTCTATGTTGGTTCGATTGAGCCTCGTGCCTGCTTTGGCGGCACTCGTTGCGACATCCTCATCGGCGGGAGCACAGGTACTCTCCGAGAAAAACATTTCGATCAAGATGGCGTTGGTCATTGCGGAAACGGCGCTGACTGAATGCACACCGCGAGTCTCGGTCGCGGTTCTGGATCGCGCAGGCCGGATGCGAGTATTTCTTCAAGGCGACGGAGCATCTCCCCACAATCTCGAACTCGCGCGACGCAAGGCGTATACGGCCCTGACGTTCCGTAGGACCTCTGCTGAGTGGGCGAAACGGACGGCTGAAGGCGATGTAGCCGGTCAACGCAGTCTAACGGATGTCATTCCGCTTGGCGGCGGGGTTCCTATCATGATTGGTGATGATGCGATCGGTTCCGTCGGCTTGAGCGGAGCGCCTGGTGGCCAGCCCCAGGAGGAAGCCTGCGCGAAGGCGGGCATTGCCAAAGTGCAGGATCAGCTGAAGTAAATTTGTTTGAACACGAAGGAGAATGCCAGTTATGGATCCGATCAGACGCAAAATATTAAAAACGGGTGCCGCGGTGACAGCGATGGCCGCAGCGCCGGGCGTGTTCAGTGCACAGAATCGGCAAGGAGGAAGTGCCATGTCGTTTTATGAAAAAGGTCCGGTTCGCATCCAATATGAAGAAGTCGGTTCCGGATTCCCGTTGTTGATCATTGCCGGCGGTGGATTAAATTCCACGATAGCCGGCCTGGCCACGCATCCTTTTGATCCGATCAAGGAGTTCAAGGGAGAGTACCGATGCATCGCGTCGGACCTGCGCAACGCCAATTCCGGTCAGTCCTCCGGCCCGCTCGAGATCGACCGGCCATGGGATTCATACACCGATGACCACATCGGCGTGATGGATCACCTGGGCATTGATAAGTTCATGGTGATGGGGTTCTGCATCGGCGGCCCCTTCATCTGGAACCTCTTGAAGCGCGCACCCACTCGTGTTGTCGCGGCCGTGCTGGCGCAGCCGAGCGGATTCCGACCGGAGATGCCCACCCTCTCCTACGACAACAATATGACTGGCTGGGGTCCGGAATTGGTGAAGCGGCGACCCGACATCACGATGGAGATGGTCCAAAAATTTCTGACCAAGATGTACCGTACCAACCCCGACTTCGTCTTCACAGTGACGCGCGAATTCGTACGCAATTGCCAGACGCCGGTACTGATCCTGCCGGACGATATACCGGCGCATCCGTACGCCGTTGCCATGGAGGCCGCGATGCTCGCGCCGAAGGCTGAAGTAAGCATCTACCCGTGGAAGGAGCCCAAGGAGCGGATACCTTTAGCAGTGCGCCAGATTCGTTCCTTTCTACGGGCGCATCGGCCTGTGTCTGCTTAGAGCCGAATGTAGCCACAGCCGAAAGCTGTAGTTTGGTGTTTACGATGGCAAGAGCCGCGAAGCGGCGGAAGATTCTTTCGGAACTGGCAGAAATGGCGTGGCGTCGGACAATGGAGTTCTTCGCCCGCCACCTGAAATGAGTTCCATGCGCCAGAGGTACGACCATTGATCGGCAAGACCATCTCTCATTACCGCATCGTGGAAGAACTGGGACGCGGTGGGATGGGTGTCGTCTATAAGGCCGAGGACACCAAGCTGCGACGCCTTGTCGCATTAAAGTTTCTGTCGGAAGGACTCTCCAAAAGCTTTCAGTCGATCGAAAT
>DATFXZ010000108.1:0-9703 GCA_035315305.1 Terriglobia bacterium
GGGGTCAGGTACTGGATTTCCGTGAACGCATCCAAGAGCCGTTCCTCCAGTGAAGGCTTTGTCAGGAAGAAGCCGTCCGTTTTCGAAAACTGCTTCTCTTTAGCCATTGAATCCAGAAACATGATGAAACCCTTCGGATCAAAACCGGCTTTCCATGCGTATTGGATTCCAAGCTGATCTGCCTCTTTTTGCGCACTGGCATTGAAGCTAACCAACGCGCGATCCACCAAAAGGCCCATGCCCTGGAAGCCGTAGTTCATGCCGTAATACACGCCAGCATTGCTCACGCCTCCGGTAAGCAAACCGGTGGCGACCTGTGCCGCAGGCACAAACATTTTCGAGAGTATCGAACGTTTCGATGTGCGCGTTGCGTGGCGAGCCGCAATGTGCGCGACTTGTTGCGAGATGATCCCGGCGAGCTCGGCTTCGGATTGCGATGCGAGCAACATCCCAGAGGTTATCAACAGGAAACCGCCGGGAAGACCGATGGCGCTGCTCTCCGGGCTCTCCAGCACCGTAACATGCAACGGCGTTCTTAAATCGGAGTTCCTCGCAATCGCTTCAGCGAGATTTTGCACGTACCGCCGAATAGCAGGATCCGGAACTTCGACCGGCCCCAGCTTGCTCAAAGTCATCTGACGTACCGCTTGCTGTCCGATCGCGATGTCTTTTTCCTGATCATCGACAAGCTTTCGGTAACCGATGTCATCAACATCTCCGTGTTTTCGCTCGCGAGCCCGGCCCTCCTCGATTTTCCGGATGGTTCGCGCGCGCCGATCCGGCCAACGCTCGAGGAGATATGCTTTCGTTAATTTGATGTCGAATTCAGCAGGAATGGAGTGCTCGCAGTCGCGTTTCTTATCGCGAAGGTTCTGTTCTAGTGCTGCGATGTTGTTGTGAAGACGATCGCGACTCAAGGCCATGTCGCGGTTATCGCGTGGTGCTGCATCGTTCAGTTTCTTCAGCCCATACCGGGCCGAGTCGAGTTGTTCGCGCAAACGCTTCTCGTCGCTCTCGCATTTATCGACTTCTTGTTTCTTTTCCTTTTCGATGGATGATCGTAACTGTCTCGCTTCGTGCGGCGACGATTGCAGACCAGAGGTATCGAACAAGGCCGCATATGGCCGATCGGCGTCCTGCGCGATCGCGTGCAGTGGCGCCAGAATCCCTAAACAAATCGCGCAAACCCGTTCACGCATTCGTTCTGTGACGTGATACTTGCTAAAACGTAAGCCGGGCTATAAATTCCATTGCTAACATGACACCAATCAATCGACGTGAACACATGCAAGCATTGCTCGGCTTGGCTGCGTCGGCGTATCTGCCGCAGGCAACGCGAGGAACAGAAGATTCCACAATTCCGGCGCAGGGGATTGGCCGGCGGATCAAGCACATTTCCTACAGCGACATTGGCGGGCGCCCGGACAGTGTGCAGATTATGGTCAATCGCGGGCACCTCTACGTCGGCCATATGTTCAGCAACGGTTTGACGATTCTCGACGCGACGGATCCGCGCAAGCTGAAGCCGGCCGGGTTCTTTACGGGTGGAGATTATACTCGCACTCATCACTTGCAGGTCGCCGAAGATCTGCTGCTTCTGGCGAACGGCGCGAACATCGTGGCGATGCAGTCTTATGATAATTTGCGCGGCTACTTTGAAAATGCGCTGGCCGACAGCATCACGAATCGCAAAAAGTTTCGTTCCGGTCTCAGCATTCACGACATTTCTCACCCTCCGGAAATGAAGGAGATCGCCTTCCTTGAAATGCCGGGATTCGGAATCAATCGTTTATGGTGGACCGGCGGACGTTACGCCTACGTTTCTGCGCATTTCGAAGGCTTCACGGACCACATTCTCTGCATCGTGGATCTTCAGAACATTACGAAACCGGAAATCGTTTCTCGGTGGTGGCTGCCTGGGATGAATCGCGCCGCCGGCGAGACATCGAACGTGGCCTCAGGCCGTCGTGTGGCTCTGCATCACATGATCACCGCGGGCAATCGCGGCTACGGCGCCTGGCGCGACGGCGGTTTAACGGTTCATGACATCAGCGATCCCAGTAAGCCGAAGATGCTTTCGCACATCAACTGGTCTCCGCCTTTTCCCGGCGGTACGCACACTGCATTGCCTTTGCCCAGCCGTAATCTCGTCATTGTGGCCGATGAAGCAAATGCCGAAATGTGCGCGAAGGGAACCTTCTATACGTTCGTTGTCGATGTGCGTGCGCCCGAGAATCCGGTACCCATTGCCACGATGCCGACTCCGAAAGATAGAAACTTCTGCGCGCTCGGTACGTTCGGTCCACATAACCTGTATGAGAACCGGCCGGCCGGCTTTCGAAGCGAGGAGACGATCTTCGCTACCTACAACAACGCCGGTGTGCGCGTATTCGATATCCGGGACGCATTTGCGCCTAAGGAGATCGCATCGTGGGTGCCGCCCGTGCCGAAGCGGCTCATCGATCCGCGGCCGAATGTTGCGCTCGCGGCGAAGTCGGCGGACATCTACGTGATGACGGACGGCCTGATTTATGTCAGCGACTGGAACGCAGGTCTCAATGTCTTGCAGTACGAAGGCTGAGGTCGCGAGAACCGGGGGGGTGGATGCGGCATTAAAAAAATATCGGCGAAGCCCACCTTAGCGCCGCAGACGGGGTGGTTGCTCACGAGTAAATTTTCGGTGTGAGCGACCACCCCGGCCGCTATCGCGGCCACCCCTCCTCACGAGGAGGGGACTAGACGACGCCTCACTCCAACAGTCTGCACTGGATTAATCCAAGAAATTGCCTTCAGCCAGCCGCGACGGCACGTATTGCTCCGTCACGTAGCTGATGTCCTTGCTGATTAGCGCTTCGACCTCGAGCTTGAACCCGTTCTTCAGCATCGTCTCGAGCTCTTTCTGCCATGCCTTCTTATTTACAAACCACGGATACTGTGCAATCTGGCGCGCGCGTTTAATGTCCTGATCGTTCAATTTGATTTGCACACTGGGACTGAGCTGGCATCGCTCGTAATCAATGCTGCGCAAACCGAGGAAGCGGGCAGCTGGAATGGCCATTCGCCGCGATTCATAGGCGAGATTGATGGAGCCTTGTTTGAGGACGCTGTAGATGTAGTACCCCCACGGATCGTTATCAAGCAGACAATACACCGGCAGCTCCAGCTCACGATGCAGCCGATGCAACATGCGGCGGACGCCGCGCGGAGGCTGTCCACCTCCGTGGGTCAGAATGCAATTGTGTTGCTTCCAAAATTTGTCTTCGTTGAAGCGGCGCCAGACGGTGTCCTTTTCGACGTGCAGTATGAATTTGGCCGTGTTCTTTTTGAATTGCACGATTTCCGGCTCGACAATCGATGGGATGCTGTAGCCGCCGGAGCCCATTCGCGAGCAATCGATCTCATCGCCGCTGTCCACCAATGTGATGGGGCCGACCATTGCGCCCGCGTTTTTGGCGTAGAGATGAAGTTCTTCACGCATGGCGTCAAGCGTCACCTCAACGTCTTCGATGATCGGATCGCACTCGCTCTGCGTGTCGAACGTTTCTTCACGCGTTCCTTCAATCGTGTGCTTCAGTAAATAGAAAAGACCTCGGATGCTGGTTGTCTTGCCTTGCTCGATCAGTTGTTTGCAGCCGGACCCTACCAGCAGCGTCTGCATATAGCTGCGCGCCTGGCTCAGATTGAAAAGCTCTCGGCGACTTGTGCCGCTGCCCATTTCGATGATTCGCTTGGATTGATTGAATCGAACGTTGGACAGCGACCGTGATGGAATCTCGACATAGGGCGCGCGACCGCGTTCAGCGGCCTGCACGACTTCATCCGCAAGCCCGCGAATCGATCCCAAGGTCTTCTTATCTCTTGCAGTCAACGTGGCCTTATCCGACGCTTTGCTGGTTTTCTTCGCCATACTCCTGATCCACGATCAAAACGTTTTCGCCAAAATCTTCCATCTCGGATTCGATCTTCGAACCTCTGACATCGAGGCGCGTGTCCGCCTCAGCAGTCTTCCGTTTTGCGACATGCAGCAGACGTCCATACAGATCCTTCTTCGACCGTTCGCTATATTCTTTAATTGATCCAACGGCTGTGGCGACTTCGCCCAGGTATCGCAGGAAGACTTCACGGCGTTCTCCTTCCTGCCGCACACGATTCCGGCGATTGAGGTAAATTGCCAGCTTCCGGCCGACTGCCTGCAATGCCAGTCGCAGCTCTTTCATGATCTCCGGATACGATGCGATCGCCTCTTTCGATTCGCTGGTGAACGGGACCCATACGCTTGCCATGTGAACCATTACCGTCACCGGGCCGACCGGTACCTGGCCGCGCGCTTGAGTCAAACCATATGCACGCCAGTTGTTGGCAATGACGGCTTGCGTAATCGCGCATGCCGCCGGCTGAAATTGCAACGGCACGCGGTTGGCGTATCGCAGCACCTGCATTGTCTGGCCTTCGGTGAGATTAACGTTTTTCATCGCGGAATGAAGCCGCGCGATCTCCTCCTTCGCAAGCTTGACGGTAGATTGCCGTGACCCGATGTTGGCCTCAGACAAAATTTTCTCTGTGCCGGCAGCGCCCATGCCGTCGAACGTCGTGAGCAGAAATTGTCGGACCGAGCGCGCGTCGCTTTCGCTTAACATTTCCGTCAGAGTTTCCAGCGTAACCTTCTGCGCGGGACTGCTCCCACCGTAGGCCAACCCGACTTCAATCAGGAAGGGATTCCCGCGATACACCGATGGAGGTCGCGTGGCAGCGCTGTAGAACTCACCCGGGACTTGTTGGTGGAGTCCTTTGAGGATGAGAGCTTCGCCGATAGGCGAGATGCAGTCGGTAGCTGGAGCACTGATCTTGGTGTTCTGAATCGCCTGATACAGTGCCTCAGCTTCGTGACGGCCGATACGTTTGGTATTCGATCGCGTGCTGATTTTCGCTGTTTCACAAATCTTTTGAGCCACGCCCGGGCTGACGCGCGAGAACGCCGACGTCAAGAACTGCGACATCGTGCCCGCGTCCGTTTCCTTCAGCATGGTGACGAGCCGGCCGAGCTCGATGCCGTATGGATGCGGTTTGATTTCCTGCGGCTCGGGCGGAAGCTCCGTCGTCGATCTTTCGTAAGTCGTCTCGACGCCTTCCGGATCGATGTAGTGAATAGTCACGTGCGGGTTGGCGATCGCGGTTTGTTCGAGATATTCGTCGACACTGCCGCGGCCCCGCATGTGGCGGCCCTCCAACTCAATGGTCACGCGCGTGCCGCTGTTCAATTGCGCCACCCATTCGATGCCGTGATCCGAGATGTATCGGTCGCCTTTCTCTCCGGCCGGGATATCTTCGCCTTCACCTTTGCCGTTGATGATTTCCGGCTGATTATGTTTGGTATCGATCTGTATCTCGAAATAATGCGCTGGCTTTTTGGGAGAGGTCTTCGAGATGATTTTCACCGGCTTGCCCGTAGTGAGCATCCCATACATGCCGGCCGCGCTGATGCCGATACCCTGTTGGCCGCGGCTCATTCGCAAACGGTGGAATTTGGATCCGTAGAGAAGCTTTCCGAAAATTAGCGGGATTTGCTTCTTCACGATGCCGGGGCCATTGTCCTGCACGCCGACCTTGAAACGATTTGGTCCGGTCGTTTCCATATGGATCCAGATTTCAGGAACGATCGCGGCTTCTTCGCATGCGTCGAGAGAATTGTCGACTGCTTCTTTTACTGCCGTGAGCAGCGCCTTGCGCGGGTTATCAAATCCGAGCAAATGGCGATTTTTGGCGAAAAACTCGCTGACCGAAATATCGCGCTGCTTCGCCGCCATGGTTTCGGCGGTGACTCGTTGTCGTGTACGTTCGTGTTTTTCTGTCATGCCGGGTTTAACTTTGTTCTTCAGGCGAGACAACTCTGGTCCACCGGTAATAAAAGGCACCCCGAAAGAGTGCTGGGATATTAGCCAGGGTACGCGTTTTTCGCGTACCCCTCGAACCAGATTAACAGGTGGAAGCGCACCCTGAAAGGGTGTCGAGGATTGCGGTGCTTGCCGAAATCAGTTACCTGGAAGGCGAAATACCGACTCGGCGGGCGAGGTCGTGGAACTGCGCTTCGTGGCGCAGCCGGTCAAGTGCTGGGTCGTTCGCGATAGAACGCATGAGCCACGAGCACCGATCTTCGTAAGCGCGTTCGAGACACGTAAGCGCTCGCTCAGTTTCACCAAGGCCCGCATAGATTAAAGCGACCCATGTTTGTGCGACGTATTTTTGCCGAGCCAATTCTTCGAGTTCGTGGAGTATTTTGCGCGATTCTTCGTCTTTGCCCCAGAAGGCGAATCCTCCCGCTAACGCGGCCAGCATGAGAGTGCTGTTACCCGAAAGGGCAGTGGCTTGTTGGAATGCGTCGACTGCTTCCGGATGCTGCCCCTGCGCAAGATGCGCCTGGCCCAAATAGAAGTATCCGGGAAAGAAGTTCGCATCCAGCTCTATGGTGCGGCGACCGTGTTCGATTGCCTCCTCGTTACGGCCGGCGAGGTGGCAGATCATCGCCACAGCCGCATTCATGTGGAGGGAGAGCGGATCTAGGTCAAGGCCCCGTTTTACTTCAGTTATGGCTTCGGTGTAATGCCCCATCGTCACGAGGCATTCGGACAGTACCTGTCGGGCGCGAGGATATTTTGGATTAGCCTCGACAGCCAGGCGCGCCTCTTTTTCTCCACCATGGAGGTCCCAATCGTAGAAGGCTTTGGTTCCCGCCAATACTGCCCGTGCCTCGGCCAAGTCAGGATCGATCTCCAAAGCCTTCTCGGCGGCGGACCTTGCTTTGGGCACCGCATCGTTCGGGGCAACATGACCGTAAACAGCGAGTGGCACATAACCTTCGGCAAGTCCTGCGTAGGCCAGAGCGTACGTTGGATCTCCTTCAATGGCTTCCCGGAAATATTGGATTGCCCGCTGGAGACCTTCTGCCGTTCTCTTGCCCCAGTGGAATCTTCCCTTCAAATACAAATGATAGGCCGCAGCGTTTTCGGTGTATCGCTTCGTCAGGCGGTTCTTTTTCTCCGGCGTCAGCTTCAGGCGCAGTTTTTCAGAAATTTCCTTCGCGATGTCTTCTTCAATCGCAAAGATGTCTGAGGATTTTCTTCGATACTGGTCGCCCCACAATTGCCAGCCATTATCCACATCGACTAACTCGGCGCTGATCAGAAGCATCTCACCGCGCTGAAGAACACGGCCCGTCAGTACAGCCCTGACACCAAGCTCCCTCCCGATGTTTTGTGCTTCATCGCTGCGGCCCTTGTACCGGAATACCGTGCTTCGCGCCATCACGCGGAGTTCGGGCAATTGCGAAAGGCTGAAGATGATGGTTTCCGTTAGGCCGTCGCTCAGGTAATCCATCTCCGTGTTGCCGCCTCCATTCACGAAGGGCAGCACAGCCAGCGAACGAGTTGCATTTTCGGAATAAGGCTCGGCGTGGTCACCATGCTGTAGAGAACCGGTCTCCAGGTGTGACGAGCGAGCGTCGGCCATGTCGTTCAAACGCTCTGCCGGATCTTTTTCAAGGCATCGTTGCAGCAACCGGCGCACACGAGTTGGTGTGTTTTGCGGTAACGCCGTCCAATCCGGATCGCTTTTCAAGACGGAAGCGACGATCTCCGGAATATTCGAGCCGGGAAAAGTCCGCCGGCCCGCGAGGAGTTCAAAGAGGACGCAGCCGAATGCCCAGATATCCGCTCGCCTGTCGACGATCCCGCCGCGTAATTGTTCGGGACTCATGTAGGCCGGTGTGCCGGCTACTGCTTCCGGCAGGATCTGGGTCAACAGCGTCGGCTGGTCCGAGGAGTCGGTAGCGGGACTTTCACTGATCAAAGACTTCGCCAATCCAAAGTCGAGAACCTTTACGCGGCCTTCGGGAGTAACTTTAATGTTGGCGGGTTTGATATCTCTATGAATGATGCCCGCTCGATGCGCAGCCTCCAGGGCTTCGGCAATCTGCCGGCAAATGTCCAACGCATCTGTTATTGGAACCTTGCCGCGTTTAAGACGTTCCGCCAGTGTCTCCCCGTCGACGAATTCGAGCACCAGGCACCTGCTTCCTTCCGATTCCTTCATGTCGTAAATCGCAGCGATATTCGGATGGTTCAACGAAGCCAGGAGCCGGGCTTCACGCTCCGCACGCTTAACGCGTTCGCGGTTTTGGGAGAATTCCTCAGGTAAAACTTTAAGTGCGACGTCGCGGCCGAGTTTCGAATCGCGCGCGCGATATACAACGCCCATCCCTCCCGCACCAATCAATGACAACACCTCGTATTGATCGATTGCGCGACCGATCCAGGTCTTGGCGTCACCGGGAGTCATCGGAAGCACAACCTATCGCCATTACCTGTACGGCGTCAATCAAAGGCAGGGGGTTATTCGAAGTTGACGGGATCGATCAGCTTGCGCACTTTTGAGATGCGATTTGCGGGGAACCCGCCCTTCTGAGCATGCTCGCGAATAGCTGACTCGTCGGCGGCGAGGTAGACGCAATAGATCTTATTGTCGGTCACATAGCTATGTAGCCACCGTATCTTCGGTCCCATCTGTCCGAGCACCTCTAAAGACTTCAGCGAGAGCTCCCGGATCTGCGTTTCGGACAAATCACCTGCGTTGGGAACTTCACGCTCGATGACAAACTGCGCCATGTTGACCTCCTGTGCGCGGAATTCTATCACTGTGAAGGTATAGAAAAACACAGAGACACAAAGCCACAGAAAGGTACGAAGGCGCGCGCCCAAGGGTTTTTATGCGCGCCTCTGTGCCTCTGTACCTTTGTGTCTCTGTGTCTTTCATTGATTTGAAGACTCTAACTCACACTCCACAAAGCGCCTTTTTACTGCGGTTCTAAAGCCTTGCTCTTTTCGTGGCACCCGGTGACTCTGCCTCTGGTTTTGGGAAAAGGGGGAACTGCGTGAGAACTCTTTTCACTTTCATCTTTATTACTCTTATTGGCGCCACAAATCTTTCGGGTCAGATCACTACGCGGCCGGTGACTCCAAGGCAGGCTGCACCGCAAACGAATACTTACCTGGTCACATTTCGGGGCAATACCACCGCATCGGACAAAGTTGCGGTAATGCGAATCAGCGGAGCACGGGTAAGGCGAGCTTTCAACGCTCTGAATGCAGCATCCGTCGAGCTTCCGGACGCAGCGGCGCTGGGCAGATTACGGAATGATCCGCGAGTTCTATCCGTGTTTCCCAATCGGTCTATTACGCTTCTGGCAGCACAAGGACGCGGTGGCGCTGGAGGCGGCAGCGGAGCTAAGCCAAAGGCGCCGGCCAATCTGACCGCGACTGCGATTTCCTCGAGTCACATTGATATCGGGTGGAACGACAACTCCGATAATGAAACCGGATTTGCAATCGAACGATGCGCCGGTTCGGGCTGTTCGAACTTCTCTGAAATTTCCAGAGTCAATGCGGACGTCACAACTTTCGCCGACCTTGGCCTGACTGCACAAACAACGTATCGATATCGCGTGTTGGCTTTTAACGCAGCGGGAAGCTCCAAGTACACGAACACCGCCGAGACGACGACGCAATCTACGCCGCCACCTCCACCTCAACCTCCATCAGCACCGAGTAATTTGAGCTCGTCCATCATTTCATCAACTCAGATCGATCTGAGCTGGTCCGACAATTCGAACAACGAAGACGGATTCCAGCTTCAACGGTGTACAGGTACATTG
>DATFXZ010000109.1:0-5267 GCA_035315305.1 Terriglobia bacterium
TGGCCTCACCTTCGGGAGCTCCGGCATCCACCCATTTCGCAATGGTGTCGATCTCCGTCTGTTTCAAGCTCCGCTCGTTAAGAAAATGTCCGTAGTTCGGATCAGCAAACCACGGCGGCATCGCTCGTGTCACAACGGCGTCCTTGAGCGCTTTCGCCCAGGGACGGGCTTCCTTATACGTGAGCAGCGACATGGGCGCGATCTGGCCAGGCCGATGACATCCCTGGCAATTCTTCTGCAGGATCGGCAGGACATCCTTATTAAAGGTGACGGCAGCGGACGGTGTTTGCCCCATCGCGATCGGCGCCGCTATGACTAGAAGGACTAGGATTGAACCATATCGCATCACAGCTCCTTTACCGTAGCGGCGGTCTATGGCCGCCGCCTATGCCTAATTCGACATCCTGGGCGGTCATAGACCGCCCCTACTGGGTCACTCAAAAAATGTACTTGAGCGCAAACTGCATAATGCGCGGACCGCCGTTGCTGCTTGTGATCCTGCCGAACTGACCGCCACTCAGACTTACAACCGGATTGCCAAGCCGGAGGCTGTTGGTGACATTGAACGCCTCCGCTCGAAACTCGACCTGCTGTCCTTCGGCGACAGTGAACTTTCGGGACACCGTCTGAGACCAGTCCCAAAATCCAGGTCCTCGCAGCGTGCCCACACCCATGTTTCCGTACGTGCCTGGTGTGGGGGCTGCAACGGCAGCAGGATTAAACCAACTGACACATGGGGCAGGCAAGCAGCCCTGCCCGCGTGTGGGCGACACCACGCTAGGCAGGACTTGATTAGGACGCTGAGGGATCGGTAGGGCGGATCCACCCCCATAGGCTACGCCGTTGTAGGCCAGATCAGCACCGACGTTGCCAATAAATGGCGAACCCGATCGCGTTTGGAAAATTGTAGAGAAGGTCCACGTCGATCCGAGACGGGCCAACCAGGAATCTCCCGAGTACTTCGGGGTTGTCGCGACGAGTGTAACGTTCGCGACATGTCTCACATCCAAAGCAGATATCGCGGCGTTACTGGTGCAATCGCCCATATCCAGGCGACGGTCTTGTGGACCGTTGTTTTGATATGGCCCGTGGGGATACGTCGCTCCAAAACCCGTCAATGTCGTAATCGGAAGGCCGGTGCAATGCGACCAGGTGTAATTGCCGTCGAGGTTCATTCGTTCACCAAGCCGAAACCGCGCGTTTAGCAGCAGGCCGTTGTAGCGCTGCGTCCCCCCATCATCAAGCTGCGTGATGGATCCGAGCGTCTGCACGTTTGGCGCATTTGGATTTGTCAGTCCCAGCAGCCGCCGGGCATTAAGATTAGTCGATTGCGTACACGGGCCGGGGGTTGTGAGTCCATATTCTCCTGCCGCACAGTTTCCAGGAATGAAAAGGCCAGGATTCAATTCGATGGCGTTCCAAGTGTGGATGAGATGCGTTCCGACATAGGTTGCGGAGGCAAACAAACTCGGAGTCAACTGGCGCTGCACGGCCAAATTCCACGAGTATTGCTGGGTCGTTTTCAAATCCGGCGGAATCGGCAGGAAGCCTTGATATAGGGGCGTCGATGGAAATACCGGACGGGCTGGATCAAAGTTGTAGGGAAATGGGCTGCCATTCGGAAATGGATTGTCCAGGCTGACGACAGTCGGTAGGACGGACAACCGGAATGGGGCTACCGACGACGTGTTCTCATGCAGGTCCATGCGGATGAAGTCATACGCAATGCCGCCGCCCACGCGTATTGCCATCTTGCCGTCTCCTGCGGGATCCCAGGCAATGCCGGCGCGGGGTTCCAGGTTTTTTGATTGGCTCTCCATTCCGGATTGACCGTGAAAACCGGGATCACCGGGGTAACTGAAGCCCGGAGGAGCGCTGGGAATGATCTTGCTTTGAACGCCCTTGTAGAAATTTTCCAGCGAGAACGTGTAAATGTCGCCATCGGTGAATTGCATCGGCATGAACGGCGCCCAGCGAAGTCCGTAGTTCAGCGTCAGCTTTCGCGTAGCCTTCCATGTGTCCTGCAAATAAAAGGCGAAATAGTTTTGAGACAGGTTTTCAGGATTTGGGTTTGCCTGGTGAAGCTGTGTTACCCGGCCCGTTAGGAAATCTGTGATCGCGGCACCCGTTCCTACAATCGGAGTGTTGAGTCCCGGAATCGCTCCCACGTTCGGGAGGCCCGCGAAGATCATAAATCCCGGCGCCCACGCGTTCGACCGCGTAAATAGAAGGCCTCGGTTCACGCTGCCGCCGAAAGCGAATTGGTGAGACCCGCGCAATATCGTGACGTCATCGTTCACTCCGAAGTTGGTCATCGCTGTAGTGGAGACCGCAAAATTCGCGGGAATCCCGAGCGAGAAGCCGGCGCCCGTTATAGCGGTAAACTGCGGAATGTAGCTGAACATGTTTTTGACTCCCACATCCGCAGGACTGAAGAATTTCGCGGGAATCTTGTTCGCGCCGACGCGATTGCCGGAAATCCGAAATGAATTCACAAGATTCGGACCCGCGACGTATGTGTCGCCGAACGCCAACGACTGGGCGGTATCATCGGCACCGTACCCGGTGGACGTCAGCACGTCGTTGGGACGGATGTCATATGGAATTTTCGTCTTAATCCTCGTCAGCATGTATCGAGCAAAGAACGTCTGTTTTGGACTCAGTTGGTAATCCAATCGGGCCGGCAACTGCAGCCGATTCTCGTTAAGCGGATTTCCCGTTGAAACTCGACCGCACGGATCGGCGGTTTGAGGAAGCCGCTTGGAGATCTCAACGGCGGCGGGGCTTAAGGCGAAATTCAGTTTTCCGTTCGAGTCGACGATGTTTCGGACCGCCGCCGCCGAGGGACACCCATTCGCGGGATTGATGTACGACGAGAAGTCCCCGGACCGCATGGCGATCGATGGAACAAACGCCGTAGTCTCCAATGGAGTCTGGCGCGTAGTCGTACCTTGATAACCTGCGAAGAAGAAGACCCTGTCTTTCTTTATTGGTCCCCCGATCGTGCCTCCGAACTGATTACGTTTCAACTGATCTTTCTTTGCGGCGAAAGCGTCGCGCGCGTTAAGCGCCGCGTTGCGGACGAACCAAAATGCATCGCCGTGGAGCTGGTTTGTTCCGGACTTCGTGACTGCGTTCACCGCGGCCGCCGAGTGGCCTCCGTTGGATGCATCTTGAGCGCTGGTGACAACTTTGAATTCCTGGAGGGCGTCCGGGAAGGGAAGCGGCATGTTCGTTCCCACATAGTTATCCAGATGCGAAGCGCCGTCGAGGTTGTACTGCACGCTGTAGCTGGTTCCACCCGCCACGCTAATGTTTACGCCAGTGTCCATGTTGTAGCCGGGAGAGCTGCCCGTCCGCACGGCCAGGCCACTTAATGTAATGAGGTCCGTTACCTGTCTGGCGTTCAGCGGCAAATCGACCACACGCTGCGTCTCGATGACGGTTCCTACACCGACACTTCGGGTTTCAATCGTTGCAGCATCGGCTTGCACCTCGACGACTTGCGCCACTTGTCCCACTTCCATCCGGACATCAATGACAGGATTGCTGCCAACCTGCAGCACAAGTCCCGTCTGCGTGAACGTTTTAAACCCCGATAACGCCGCTTCGAACTTATACGGCCCTAGCGCAAGGCTGGGTAAGGAGTAGAAGCCGGTTTCATTGCTGACGGTCGTTCTGGAAACACCCGTATCCGTTTGCGTGGCTGTGACCTGCACTCCCGGCAAAACAGCACCGCTCACGTCTCTTACCGTGCCGCTCATTTGAGCCGTGGCCTGCGCCCAGATATTCGTTGTGAAGCAACAGACGAAGATTCCGACGGTCATTGCACCGATTATTTTCTTCATAATCCTCCCCCTCCTCGAAGAAAGCGTCTTGCGTAGCCCTCAGGATTCAGAATACAAATCTAAACAAACTGCATGCAGTATTGGCTGGTTCGGGAGGATATTGGCCTGATAGACTCGGTGTCAACGTTATTTTGGCATGCGGTTTTGTGTTGAAGGTTCGTATTGGTATGCCAAATGGTGTTGTGAGCGAGGGGTCGCTCACAGACCATCTTGATTCCCGTGGTATATAGGAAGGCTATTTACTGGAGGCATCCGAATTGGCTACCGAAGAAAGCGTTAGTGCAGTAAGCACGTCCACAGACGCCGACTCGCAAACGCGGCGCACCGTTCTTCGCTTGCGCGAACTGATTTTGACGGGAGAATTCGGACCCGGCGACCGAATTTCCGAACAACCTCTCACCGGACGTCTCAATGTTTCCCGAACACCGATCCGGCTCGCATTAGAGCGTCTCGCGCACGAAGGTTTGTTAGAGCCATACCCGACCGGCGGTTTCGTCGTTCGTAAATTCACCTTGAACGACGTATGGGATGGAATCGAAGTAAGAGGCCTGCTTGAGGGTGGCGCGGCACGGCTGGCAGCTGAGCGGTGGACGAACGACAGGGACCTCGAACGCCTCCGCAGAGCTCAAGGCAACATCGATACGCTGGGCGAGCCGACCGCGGATTCGTTTCCAGCGTTTCTCGAACTCAATGACATCTTTCACGCTGAAATCGTGAAGCTCGCGAAGAGCGACATGCTACGGCAGTCTCTGGACAAGTTGTTTTCGTTTCCATTTACCTCACCGCAAGCGCTCGTCACCCTGCACCCCAAGCTGCACGAAGCCGCTCACCTCTTCGTCATCAGTCAAGAGCATCATCACCGGATCATCGAAGCCATCGTGAAGCGTCAAGGGGCGCGCGCTGAAAGTCTCGCGCGCGAACATGCCCAATTGAGCCGACGCAATTTCGAGATCGTTTTAATGGACACAGACTCTCTGCGGTCCTTACCCGGGGGCTCACTTATCCGCCAGCCGTGACAGCCTCACGCTGCTCACTTTTCGCACCGACGCGGTCCAGACTCAATATGCCCGCCCCTGCCGCGACTAGGTAAACGCTTATCACTACCTGCATCAGTGCTTCGCCGCCCCCATTGCGGATGGGCCATGGACCGCGCGGAGCTGCAACCACAAAGTAAGCGGCGAGCATTTCGGCAGCGGCGACAAGCGCGGCCGGGCGAGTCAACAGCCCAACGATCAACAACGCTCCGGCGACTAAATCAATGTAGCCGGTGATGGTGGGAAGACCATCAATGGCTATCTGAGGAACATTACGGCGCCCACCCACGACGGGCAGAACATTGAAAATTTTGCGTGCGCCGTGTTCGACAATAAGAAATCCCACAATTATGCGCATCACGGAGCGTGTGTAAGGCTCAAAGGG
>DATFXZ010000110.1:0-3355 GCA_035315305.1 Terriglobia bacterium
GGTCACGCGGCCGAAGTTTGGATTGAGTTTCTGACTGCTCGAGGCCGGAGGAAAGAGATAACCGGCCGGCGTGAGCGTCGGTAAGACCATATTGAAATTATCGACGCGGAAGGGTTGGTGGACGCCCCGCGATCCCACATAACCGAGAGTGAGAATAAGGCCGGCCGGAAGTTCGAGTGATGCGCTCAGGTTCCATTGCATCACATAGCTGCGCTTCGGAGCGTGTTCGACATAGCTAGCGGAAGCAGCGGTCGAGTCGCCGGCCAATCCCAGATAAGCGCCAGTTGGAAATGAACCTGGCGGAAGGACATCACCGACGATCCGGTTCGAGAACGGAACCGAATTTGGTGTGATCAACGTGAACGTGTAGGGCAGCGGCAATACATCAAAAGCACCAAATCCGCCTCTGATGGCCGTCTTGCCATCGGTGAACGGGTTCCACGCAAACCCAACCCGCGGTTCGAAATTGCGAAGCGTTGGGTTCAAAAAATAAGGAGAGCCCAAATGCGGTTTTGCGTCGGTCAAGTAAAGAAGGTTCGAAAGCCTGCCGTGAGCCTCGGCAGGGACCGTGGTCGTCTCGTGGCGGAGGCCGGCATTGACGGTCAGGTTTTTCCGGATACGGATATCGTCCTGAACGTACGCGCCGAAAAGCGTCTGTCGTACACCAAACGTCGGTATGGGAATGGGAAGCAATCCAAGGAAATTTCGCGGCCGGTTGATCAACAAATCGGACAGTGAACTGAACTTGAAGACGCCGTTGGTTCGACTTGTCAAACGTAAGTTGTCCTGCATACGTTCCACAAGCACGCCAAACTGCAAGGCATGGACTCCTTTGATGAGAAGGACGTCATCAGCCCATTGAAACGAATTCCAGAAGAGATTCTTACTACTGCTTCGCGTCCCTGGCCGCTGCGCGTTCAAACCGCCGGTGAAGTTCGAAACGCCGGGCACCGACTGTATCTCCCCCACAAATTGACCTGGGATGAAGCCGAATGCGGCGTCCGCCAGCAAAGGGTTCATGACATTGGATACCCCGCCCTCGATAGCCACAGCCCTGTTGAAGCCAAACCGGGCAGCATTCAAGAAGTTCGAATTGAAGATGTGTTGCTCATGGAGTGTCACGAGCTGGCGTCGCGATACAACGTTCGCCAGCAGCTCGTCAAATACATCCGGTTGGACGACGTTCGAGTTGTCGCGCATAAACGTGCCGGAGACACTATCTCGGCTGCCGAACTTGTGATCGAGTTTTGCGGTGACGTAATTCTCCATCGTCACCTGCTGACCGGCGAAGCTAAAAATTCCGGTGTCTCCATTCCCGAGCCGCGGTCCATTTGGTAATGGATAAAATGCCTGAAGATATCGCGAGACTGACGGATCCACTGCCACGGATCCTGTCGACAGCACACCTTTCCGTGCTGTCGCCGAAGGAACGGTACTCACCTGAGTAATACCAAGTGACTGGCGGAGTCCTTCGTAATCGCCAAAAACGAAGGTGCGGTCCTTCCGAAGTGCTCCTCCGAGAGAACCGCCGAATTGATTTCGCTTGAACGGCGGAATCCTGGCGTCAAAAAAATTTCGCGCATCCAGAGCGCTGTTGCGTAGAAATTCATAAACGCTTCCGTGAAACGCGTTCGTTCCTGAGCGTGTGACAGCATTGATGACGCCACCTGTAGTCCGGCCGTATGCAGCGGGGTAATTGCTTCCCAGAACGGAAAACTGGTCAACAGCATCGACACCGAGGTTGTCACCCAAAACACTTCCAGGCGCTCCGTTCGAGTAGTCATTGATGCTGACGCCATCGAGACGATAGCTATTTTGATCCGGCCGGGCCCCGGAAATACTCAAGGCCGCTCCAAAACCGCGCTGCGAGTTGCCTCCGCCCTGGGCGCTTCCAGTCTGCACGCCGGTGACACCTGCCTGAAGTGTGGCGAGTTGAGCCCAGTCACGCCCGTTGAGGGGCGAGTTGACTACCGTAGAGGCACTGACGTTTCCGCCGACCGCGGAAGAAGCTTGATCGCTGGGCGTTCCCGAAACAGTCAGTCGAACGACGCGGGCGGGGTCTCCCGCTTGCATCACTACATTGAAGACTAGGCCGGCTCCAACGTTTACCGCGATGCCGGTTCGCACTTGAGTCGTGAAGCCCGGGGCCGCAGCCGTCATTTCATAGCTTCCAGGCAAGAGGTCAGGCGCAGTGTAGAAACCCGCGGCATCCGTAGCGACTGTACGCGCAACGCGTGTATTCATGTTGATCAGCGTTACCTGCGCGTCGGGTATAGCCGCCTGTGACGTGTCCGTGACGATTCCGGATAGTGATCCGCCGGAAATCTGGGCATTCAGGCTCATGCAGAGGATATTGGAAAATGCAAGTAGACCTGCCACTAGAAAAATCATCTCAACGCGCCGTGTTGGAAATTATCGAGCGAATCTCTCGTGTTACTCAGTTCGATTTAGCTGACGCTTGAGGTCCATAGATCAACAGACGAAACGTTCCTGGCTTAGCGACCGGTTGGGGATTCGGCTGTTGCGGCGTGGGAGCCGGAGCTGGACCAAAATCGGATGTATCCACGTAAAGATTATGCGTTTTGGGGTCATGCCCCATGGTTTTAGCCCCGAACTCAGTCTTTACGGTTTCGACGACGCTGATTTTGTCGGACGAATCTTCGTGAAAGATGTGGATCGTGCCCTCGCGCGTGGATGCGGCAATCATGCCGGTATCGGGATCATAGATGTTCGTGTCGACGCGATCGCCGATCGGGAATGGCTGCCCAATGATTTTTCCAGTGTCGGCATCCATCACTACCAGGAGCTTCGGATTGCGGCCGGAAATAAAGAGCCGGCGGTGCTGCCGGTCCATGGCGATGGCGACGGGCTGTCCCGCGGGTGCGACCGGCCAGCGTGATTTAATTTTGAGCGAACGGGAATCGATGGCGACGACTTCATTCGTGTCTTCGAGATTGTCGTAGATCGTTCCCTTCCCGTCGGTTACAGCTTGTTCGGGAGCTCCGCCGAGAGGGATGGTTGCAATCACAGTCCCTTTCGCCGGATCGATTACCGTTGAACTCTTGGGCGAGCCATTGAAGACAAAAATGCGTTTCGACGCGGGATCGTAAAGGATCGAGTCGGCGTCTTTGTCGGCCTTGATTTCACCGACTTTCTTGAAAGTTTTCAGATCGAAAACGATCACCTGGCCGGCATCACCATCCGTAATGAAACCGCGGCCCATATCGTTGAGTACAACGATGCCATGACAGCGTTTCAAATCTGAAATAGTGCCGATCACGGATGCGCTGTCAGCGTCGAGCACTTTGACCTCGGTACCATGCGAGAGATAAACACGACGTGTCGCGGCATCGAA
>DATFXZ010000111.1:0-8877 GCA_035315305.1 Terriglobia bacterium
ATACGTTCGTCCACTTGCACAATGTGCATGTCCTTCCACGGGACCTCTTCGTCTGCTAGGGCACGCAGCATTTGCCATGGGGTGTGGCCACCGCTAACCGCGACAATGAAGCGGCCGCGCGCCTTCACTGCCGCGCGGGCCCCCGCGACAATGATTTCGGCAGCCTTCTGCGCCACTGCATCCGCGTCGGGAAATATTTCAATCTTCATGAAATCTCCTAAGTACGGATTGGAGCGGTGAAATGACGGAGGGATGCCTTCACCCAATACTCCATCCCCCCAACGCTCCATTCTTTCAGTGCCCAACTCCATTCGTTCATCCTGCTACCTTTGGGTTATGCCATCCTCCAACCGGTGAAACTCTCTCCTCGACCTCAGATGGGCCCCAGCTACCTGGCTCGTAGCCGTAGATCGGAGTGTCGGCTTTCAGGACTGGATCGACGATACGCCAGGCCTCTTCTACATAGTCTTCCCGGGCAAACAGAGTGGCGTCTCCGTTCATCGCGTCACCGAGGACGCGTTCGTATGCATCCATATCCTCTGCTCCGGGATAACGGGTCGCCAGTAACTCGGTTTGTTCGCCAACCATCTTCTCTTCTTGATCCATGACCGTTAAGCCAAAGGCAGCCGTGACATCGGGACTAACTCGGAATCGGAAGTAATTGGGAGCACGACAGCACGTCGGAAAAACGATAGGTGGTTCGCGCAACCGAACGACGATTTCAGTACACGTTACAGGCAACGACTTTCCAGCCCGGATATAAAAGGGGACACCTTGCCAGCGCCAGGAATCAACATTCAACCGCAAAGCAGCGAAAGTTTCGACTTTCGAATCGGGCGCTACGCCGTTTTCTTTCCGATAGCCACGAAACTGGCCGCGAACAAGATTCTTTTCTTCCAGAGAGCGAATGGCCTTCAGAACCTTAACCTTTTCGTCGCGGATTGTCTCACTATCGGTTCTCACCGGCGGTTCCATCGCCAGGTTCGCCAGGATCTGGAACAAATGATTTTGAACGACGTCCCGGATCGCGCCGGTTTGATCGTAGAACGCCCCGCGGCCTTGAATTCCGAAGGCTTCCGCCATGGTGATCTGTACGCTCTCGACTTGATTACGGTGCCAGAACGACTCCAGAATTGCATTCTCGAAGCGCAAGAAGACCATGTTTCGGACTGCTCGTTTCCCTAAATAATGATCGATCCGAAAGATATGCTGTTCGTCAAAAGTGCCGAGCAGAATTCGATTGAGTTGCTGCGCTGACAGCAGATCGTGACCGAAAGGTTTTTCGACGATTACGCGAGCAGCGTCAGTGCACCCCGCCCTGGCCAATTGTTCTACGACGAGGCCGAACAGCGCCGGCGGGATAGCGAGATAGTGCGCAGGCCGCTGCGCAGAGTCCAATTCCTTCCGGATGGCCTGAAACGTAGTCGCGTCTTTGTAGTCACCATCAACATATCGCAGCAGGCCGCACAGTTTGTCGAACGCCGCCGAGTCGACTCCTCCGCCGTGTTTCTCGATGCTGTCTCGCGCCCGCCCGCGAAGTTGATCAACGTTCCAAGCTGCCTTGGCTACACCGATAACTGGCACGTCGAGGTGGCCGCGTTTGACCATCGCTTGCAATGACGGAAAAATTTTTTTGTAAGCGAGATCACCACTGGCACCGAAGAAGACCAGCGCGTCGGAATGTGTAACGTTCACGCTGTCCTCCTCATTTGACGGATTTTTCCAAGTGACCGCCGAAACCAAAGCGCATCGCAGAAAGCAGCCTGTCGGCGTAATCAGCATCGCCACGCGACGAGAACCGCTCGTACAAAGCGGTCGTTAGCACCGGTACCGGGACGCCTTCATCTATGGCTGCTTTGATAGTCCAGCGGCCCTCGCCGGAATCGGAAACTCTCCCGCCGAATTTCGCCAGCTGCGCGTCTGTCGCGAGCGCAGTCGCGGTTAGATCCAGTAACCATGAAGCAATAACGCTGCCGCGCCGCCAGACTTCGGAAATATCAGCCAGGTTGAAATTATATTGATAGTGCTCGGGATTGCGCAACGGAGTGGTCTCGGCATCTACTGCACTTTTGCTCTTTCCTGCATCAGCGGCTTTTAGAATGCCGATACCTTCGGCGTAAGCAGCCATGATTCCGTATTCGATGCCGTTGTGAATCATCTTCACGAAGTGTCCGGCGCCGCTCGGTCCACAATGCAAGTAACCTTGTTCGGCCGTGCCTCCCAGCTTCTCGCGGCCAGGCGTGCGCAGCACATTGCCGATGCCCGGCGCAAGCGCGGCAAAGATCGGATCCAAGCGTTGAACGATCTCCGTATCGCCGCCGATCATCATACAGTAGCCACGTTCCAAGCCCCAGATGCCGCCGCTCGTCCCGACGTCGAGATAGTGAATACCTAACGAGCGCAGTCCCTTAGCGCGTTCTATGTCATCCACGTAATAAGAGTTGCCGCCGTCGATAATGACGTCGCCATGTTCAAGCAGCGGTGATAGCTCGCCGATCGTCTCATCGACCACCGCCGCCGGAACCATCAGCCAGATAGCTCGCGGTCGGTCGAGCTTCCTCACCAGATCCGCCAGAGAAGTAGCTCCAATTGCTTTTTGTTTAACGAGATCGTTGACCGCATTAGGTGAGCGGTCGAAAACCGCGCATTCTTGCCCATTCTTTAGTAGCCGGCGCACCATGTTTGCGCCCATTCGTCCAAGACCAATCATTCCGATTTGCATCGTTAACTCCTTTCTTTTTGAACGGATTGTTTATGAATCAAAATCCAAAATCCGGAATAAGCTTGTTTGGAATTTTTGTTTCTGATCATTTGTCCATTGCTGCTCGCAGCCCGTTCATGGCTGCGATGACTCCTTTGCCGTCACTAAAGATTGCCGACCCGGATACCAAGACGTTGGCTCCGGCATCAATCACCAGTGGCGCGGTCGTCGCGTCGATGCCACCGTCAACCTCCAAATCGCAGTCGCGCCCGACATCATCGATCATCTCTCGGACGCGCCGAATCTTTGGCAACATCGTGTGGATGAAACGCTGGTGTCCAAAGCCCGGGTTGACAGTCATCACTAACACTTGATCCACATCCTGGAGGATCTCGTCCAGCACTGTCGCGGGAGTCGCCGGATTTATTACTACGCCGACGCGTTTACGAAGCGCTTTGATGCGTTGCACGGTGCGATGCAAATCATTGTTGCCTTCCCAATGCACAAGGAATGAGTCCGACCCAGCCTCAGTAAATTCATCCAGGAAGAAGTCCGGGTCGGAAATCATCAAGTGCGTCTCCAGAGGCAGACGCGTTACCTGGCGAAGCGACTGAACGATCGGCGCGCCAATCGAAATGTTAGGCACGAAATGCCCATCCATCACGTCGACGTGGATGCGATCCGCTCCGGCTTGCTCTGCCTCGGCCACTTGCTTGCCCAAACAGGCGAAGTCAGCGGAGAGGATGGAAGGCGCGAGTTTAATGATACGCTTGTTCATTTCCAAGGCCCTCTCGGTCAAAATTCCCGGGGCGCTAGCGAGGTGCGATGCCGTCATCTGTTCCTGTCCGATTCTGCGATCATGATCTGCTTAGGTGTTAGACGCCTCAAAGATATTCTGAATAGATTTATCCAGCATGGCGTTGAACTCGGTATCGGATTGCTGAGTCGATAATCCTTCTGCCAGGGCCCGGGAAAAGCTCGCGATAACGCCACGATTCCGGCGCAAGCGATCGTTGGCTTCATCCCGCGAATAACCACCGGACAACGCAACCACCCTCAAGACTTTGGGGTGTTTGACGAAATCAGCGTAGAAGTTGTCTTGCTCTGGTAGCGTAAGCTTTAGCATGACCAGCTGGCCTGCCGGCAGTTGATTCAGCTTCTGAAGAATAGCTTCTTTAAGTAGCCCTTCGGCCTTCCCTTTTTCCGGACAATGGATGTCGACCTCCGGCTCCACGATTGGCATCAGTCCGGCGGCGATAATCTGCGCAGCCAGATCGAACTGCTGGTTTACGATGTCTTTGATGCCGGCTTCGTTGGCTTGCTTGATGACCGAACGCATCTTCGTTCCGAAGATGCATTCGGCTTTGGCCTTCTCGAGCAACGCGCCAAGCGCGGGCATCGGTTTCATCAGTTGCACTCCGTCCTTTTCTGCATCGAGTCCCTTGTCCACTTTCAGGAAAGGCACCACACGTTTGAGGTTCCAAAGATAGTCAGCTGTAGGTTGCCCATCGATCTCTCTGTCCATTGTGTTCTCGAACAGGATCGCGCCAATGATTCGTTCTCCGGTGAAGCTTGGGCTGGTAATCATGCGAGTGCGCATCTGATGCACGATCACAAACATCTCATCCTCGTTAGACCATGCTCCTTCCTTGATTCCATAAAGTGCCAGCGCTTTTGGCGTGCTACCACCGCTCTGATCTAGTGCCGCGATGAAGCCGGGATGAGACTTCATCTTCTGTAGTTGTTGTTCGTTCAAGCCGATCGATTTCATAATACCTCCTTAAATCTTCGATATCGATGAATCAGGTTATTGGTTGAGCTATCATGGGAAAGAGCAGGGGCCTCCTTACTCTCAAGTTCGGGAATGATTCGTTGCGCTAATTGCTTGCCTAGCTCGACACCCCACTGGTCAAACGAATCGATGTTCCAAATCGTACCTTGTGTAAACACACTGTGCTCGTACAGGGCGATCAGTTTACCCAGAGTTTCAGGAGTGAGTCGATCGGCCAGAATCGTGTTCGATGGGCGATTGCCCTCGAACACCCGGTGAGGCACGAGCCAGTCCGGCGTGCCTTCCGCCTTGACTTGCTCGGGTGTCTTGCCGAAGGCTAGTGCCTCGGCTTGCGCAAACACATTCGCAAGAAGAATATCATGGTGACGGCCGAGCGGATTTAGCGTCTTGTAGAATGCTATGAAGTCACATGGAATGAGTCGCGTTCCCTGGTGGATCAACTGGTAAAAAGAATGCTGACCATTGGTTCCCGGCTCACCCCAGTAGACAGGGCTGGTATCGCAGGGCACTTTCGTACCTTCGAGCGTAACATGCTTGCCATTACTCTCCATTGTCAACTGTTGGAGATAAGCCGGGAATCGCTTCAGGTATTGCTCGTAAGGAAGGACTGCTACAGTCGCTGCGCCAAAGAAGTCGTTGTACCAAACAGACAGTAGCCCCATGAGAACCGGCAGGTTTCGCTCAAAGGGCGTTGTGCGGAAGTGCTCGTCCATCTGATGGAAGCCATCCAACATGGCACGAAAGTTATCTGGCCCGATCGCAATCATCGTTGAAAGGCCGATCGCAGAATCCATCGAATAGCGTCCGCCAACCCAATCCCAGAACCCGAACATGTTGGCGGTGTCGATGCCGAACTTCGCCACTTCCGAAGCATTGGTCGACACCGCAACAAAATGTTTGGCGACCGCCTTTTCATCGCCTCCGAGACCTGCAAGTAACCAATCGCGGGCGGTGCGCGCGTTCGTCATTGTCTCTAGGGTCGTGAAGGTTTTTGAAGAAATTATGAAAAGCGTTTCTGCAGGGTCCAGGTCGTGAACGGCCTCAGCAAAATCGGTACCGTCGACGTTCGAAACGAACCGAAACGTCATGGCTCGGTCGCTGTAATGCTTCAAAGCTTCATAGGCCATGACCGGTCCGAGATCGGAACCACCGATACCGACGTTGATGACGTTGCGAATGCGCTTGCCGGTGTAGCCCTTCCACTCGCCGCTTCTCACGCGGTTGGAGAAGTCGGCCATCTTATCGAGGACCGCGTGGACCTGCGGCACAACATTTTCGCCGTCAACAACGATCGATGCTCCTTTTGGCGCACGCAAAGCCACGTGCAGAACAGCGCGGTTTTCCGTGATGTTGATCTTCTCTCCGCGAAACATCGCGTCAATACGCGCACGAAGTCCCGCCTCATCTGCGAGTTGTAGGAGTAGCCCCAGAGTTTCGTCAGTGACACGATTCTTCGAGTAATCCAAATATAAACCTACCGCATCGACGGTCATGCGCTCGCCGCGTTTGGGATCGTCCGTGAAAAGTTTCCGGAGATGTAGGTCACGAACCGTCTGATGGTGGGAAACCAGAGCGTTCCATGCGCGATGCTCTGTAAGCGATTTTGTTTTTTTATCCATTGTAAACTCCTTTCCGTTCTAGTTGCGCATTGCTTTCCTAAATTCTTTTCACAGAACGCAAACGTGTCCGACACTGTCCAGCACCTGTCCCGACTCCAAATTGCGGCCATGGCCATCGTCGCGGTTTTCTCCTGGGACGGGTTTGATCCTAACGGCGCGTCCGATTTTCGCCGATTCGTAGATTGCATTGATCACGCGAGCATCGGCTAACCCTTCTTTTCCTGAAGGCTCCGGAGCCTGGTCGCGGATCACGCAATCGGAAAAATAAATCAGTTCGGACGCGAACTGATCGCCTGGCGGAAAGACTTTTTCGGTCTTCTTCCCGTCGATCGAGGTCATGCATTTCAATTCCCCCCGACACCCGTACGCATTCTCCAGTCGAAGATGTCCCTTCGTGCCAACCAGATCGTACTCGCTGACATCAGCCGAGCCGAAGCTGCATGTAAAGATCGCGAGGCGTTCGCCAGGAAATCGCAGGACCGCACCGGTCATCTCCTCGATTTCTGAGAACCGTTTCTCTTCGTTATTCGCCGTCAGCGCGACGACTTCGATCGGTTCGTCGCGAAAGAGGTAGCGCGCGGCATTGATGCAGTAGATGCCAATATCGAATAGCGTGCCGCCACCGAGCGGTTTTCGGGTGCGGATATTCCCCTCTTTTACCTGGAGACCAAATAAGGAACCAAAATAACGTAACTCGCCGAGTTCACCGGACTGGGCGACTCGGAGGGCGTGGCGATTTGCGTCACTGAAGTGGAGGCGGTACGCGATCATTAGTTTCACGGTGTTAGCGGCAGCCGCACGAATCATGCCTTCGCAATCATCCTCCGTAGTCGCCATCGGCTTCTCGCACAACACGTGAACGCCTGCGCGTGCAGAGCGTTCGGTGTATTCGCGGTGCAGAATATTAGGCGTAGCAATGTAAACGGCATCGACTTGCTCCTTCTCGAACGCGTCTTCCAACTCGTCATAGCTATAGGCGTTCACGTTAAAGCGCTCACTTAGCTCGCGGTTCTTCCTGGGATTTCCGGTGACAAGCGCCACAAGCTTGGAATTCTCCGCGTGCTCAAATGCAGGCAGCATGGCCGTTTGCGCGATGTGTCCCAGCCCAACAACAGCATAGCGAATTTCGTCTTTCATTATCTCCTCCGATTTTAGTCCCCAGAGAATCTTCGCGCGGTTGTCGTCCTTCGCGCGAATGGATTTGTATTCGTAAGGGCCCCTTTCTAGTCGTGCTTGCTATGCCTAAATACTTTTCACAGAACGCAAAGCCTGATTCAGGTTCGTTGTGTCTTTCATTTGTTCTAGGGTCTTGCCTTTTGTCTCCCGCACGGCGGCCCATACAAATGGCAGTGACACCGCTGCGGCTATGGCATAAAACGCGTACGCACCCGCCAGACCGACTGCGCCCAACAGGGGCAGGAAAGTTACGGTGACGGTGAAGTTGGCGATCCAATTAGTGGCACCGGAAATGGCAAGAGCAGCTCCCCGCATTTGATTTGGAAACATCTCGCCTAGCAGCACCCACATGACTGGTCCCCACGACATAGCGAACGCTACTATGTAGAGGTTCGCGGCGGTCAATCCCCACACCGCTGCCACATGACTGAGCAACGGCTTCCCGTCGGGACCTACACCGGCGGTGTTAAATACAAACGCCATGGCGCCGAGGGTCAAAGCCATGCCAATCGATCCTATTAACAGCAACGGTTTGCGGCCGATACGGTCAATAAGGAGGATGGCCGGGATCGTTGCCAATATGTTAACCAAGCCGGTGAGCACGTTAATGCGCAGGGCCCATTGTTCCGTTGCGCCCGCTGCTTTCCACAGGATCTCGCCATAATAAAAGATGATGTTGATACCGACGAATTGCTGGAAAACGGCTAAACCCATTCCCACCCAGAGCACTGGGGCGATACGTCTCGTGCCTGGAATGCTAAGATCCGACAAACGTGGGCGGTGTTCCCCTTTCAGGCTTTGCTCGACCTCTTGGACTAGTTTATCGGCATCGGCACCAATGCGCGCGAAGATTTCACGTGCCCGCTCGTGCTTGCCACGGAAAATAAGGTAGCGCGGCGACTCAGGGATTAGCATCGTACCCAACAGAAACGCGGCTGCAGGCAGGGCTTCCATCCAGAACATCCAGCGCCAGGTCGGCGCGCCACCCCAGAATATCGCGCTAGCTCCACCAGCAAGCCTGGCCAGAATATCGTTACTCAGAAAGGCGCAGAACAGTCCAGTCACAATCGCCATCTGCTGCAGTGAGGCCAGGCGGCCACGTATGTGCGCGGGAGCGACTTCCGCGATGTACATCGGGGCCAATACGCTCGCAGCGCCGATCGCTATGCCACCAGCAATCCTTGCCGCGATGAAAACTCCAGCCGAGTGAGCAGCCCCTGTCGCCAGAGCGCTCACCAGGAAGAGAATTGCGTTCAAGAGCATGGTCGGACGCCGGCCGAGAGCGTCGGCAAGCCTGCCTGCGCCGAATGCACCTATGGCACAGCCAAGCAAGACCGAAGCCACGGCGAAACCGGTGCCTGCTGCCTGAGTGCCGAAGGCTTTCGCAAGGGCGTCGACGGCCCCGTTAATTACGCCGCTATCAAAACCAAAAAGAAAGCCACCGATCGCCGCCACGCAGGAAAGCGCGATTACATACCCGGAGCCATGTCCTCTGGCGTGGGACGCCCTTGGAGAAACGCTATTCAATGACACGCCGGCCTTTGCACCAACTCCAGTTCTGGGTGCTGGTTTATCCATTCCGAATTTTT
>DATFXZ010000112.1:0-4747 GCA_035315305.1 Terriglobia bacterium
TTTGAGGAGCGATTTCTATGCGCAAACGTAAAATTTTGAAAAAAAAGTCTGTTCTTCCGCATGAGGCGGCGGAGCGCGTCATGGAGGCCTCCAGCCAGCCTGTCAGCACAGAAGCGCCGGACCAGACCCCGGACCGGACTATGCGCGCGATCGATGAAAATACGCCCGAGGCCAGTGAATTTGAACAGACAATGCAGGATTATTACGCTCGAACGGATGTAGAAGGCCAGGGCGGCGTCCCTAGCGAGCCTCCGGACACGGATCCCATGCCACTTCAGCATCTGGATGAGAGACCGAAGCACCCGCCGCGTCACAACATGTGATAGTGTAGCCTTCTGAAGGAGATGTTATGGGCCAACTCGGGCTTCCCGAACTAATTATTATCGGCCTCATCGCTTTGTTGATATTTGGGCCGAAGAAGCTGCCGGATCTCGGCGCGGGTCTGGGCAAGGCGATTCGCGATTTCAAGGGTGCTATGACGGAGAAGGAATCGCCGGCCAAAGAAGAAACTAAAGAAGAGAAAAAGGAAGAAGTCAAAAAGTAGGCGCCGGCTGAAGCCGGCGCCTACAGTTTCACCGGTTGCAGAAACCGATTGTACGCATCGTTTCCATCCTCAATTTGGAATCGATATCCGAGATCCCTCAAGAAGCCCTCAAACGCGTGATCCTCATCCGGTGGAACTTCCATTGCCGCAAGAACTCGGCCGAAATCGGACCCGTGGTTCCGATAATGGAAAAGACTTATATTCCATCTGCCGCCCAGCGTATCCAGAAACTGAAGCAGCGCGCCCGGGCGTTCCGGAAACTCGAAACGGCAGAGTCGCTCGCGTTTGACATCTCTTGCATGGCCACCGACCATATAGCGTACATGCAACTTAGCGAGCTCATTGTCCGTGAGGTCGGTCGCTTTGTAACCTTGTCGCAGAAGTTCGGCCTGAACTGTCGCGGCATCATCACGGCTCCCCACGCTCAGGCCTACGAATACATTGGCTTCTCTCCTCTCATTGAGGCGGTAATTGAATTCGGTGATGACACGCCGCCCCAAAGCCGCGCAAAACTGACGAAATGATCCCGGCCTCTCCGGAATCGTGACTCCGAACAACGCTTCCCGCGATTCACCAAGCTCGGCCCGCTCAGCGACGAATCGCAAGCGATCGAAGTTCATGTTCGCTCCACTGAGCAGCGCGACATAATGTTTTCCTCGAGCGCCGGTACGTTCCACGTACGTTTTCAAACCGGCTACTGCAAGCGCTCCCGCCGGTTCTACGATCGTGCGGGTATCGTCGAAGATATCCTTGATGGCGCCGCAAACGGCGTCGTTGTTCACAGTCACGATCTCTGAGACGGTAGACTGCACGATCGGAAATGTGTGGCTTCCCACTTGACGGACCGCGACGCCATCTGCAAACAGGCCGGGATTGTCGAGGCTCACGGGCTTGCCAGCCTTCAACGCCCGACTCATTGCGTCCGAATCAACAGGCTCCACACCGATGACCTGGACTTCAGGAACCACGGATTTCACGTACGCGCCAATGCCCGCGATCAGTCCGCCGCCGCCAACGGGTACAAAGATCGCAGCGAGATCGCGCGGATGCTGCCGCACGATTTCATCGGCAACTGTGCCCTGGCCGGCAATAACAAAGGGATCGTCAAACGCATGAATGAAGGTCAATCCCATCTCTGCCGCCAGCCGGTCGCAATGCGCTTGAGCTTCGGAGTAGTGGTCGCCCGTAAGCACGACCTCCGCATCGAGGGCTCGCACTGCTTCAACCTTGATGTCTGGCGTGGTCTTAGGCATCACGATTACGGCGCGTATTCCGAGATGCTTTGCGGAAAGTGCGACGCCTTGCGCGTGATTCCCGGCGCTCGCCGTGATGACTCCAGCGGCTCGCTCCGTCTGTGTAAGGCGGGCGATGCGGTTATACGCTCCGCGAATTTTAAAGCTGAAGACGGGTTGCTGATCTTCGCGCTTGAGCCAGATTGAGTTCTCCAGCCGTTTCGAAAGACGTGAGGCCATATCCAGCGATGTTTCTCGCGCGACTTCATAAACGCGGCTGGTTAGTATGCCTCGAAGTATTTTTTCCATAAAAGTTATTACAATTCCTTCCGTACGATCGCTGCGCCTTCCACGAGCGCTCGCATCTTGCCGCGCGCGACATCTCGCGGGCGTGGCACCATGCCGCAGTCGGTACAGGGGTACAGGTGGTCCGGAGCAATGTGCGGCAGCGCTTTGCGAATGCGTGACGCGACGAGCGTCGGTGTTTCGACCTCGTCGATTCCAACATCGATAACACCCAGCATCACTTCTTTGTCCTTTAAGGCCGAGATAGCGGAAATGTCGACTCCCGAAGCGGCGCACTCCACCGACACTTGATGGATTCCGGACTTGGCCAGCAGCGGAAGCGTGACGCCATAGTGTCCCCAGTCGCGGTTCTGCGACTTCCAAGCCAGCGTCACCGGTATGCCATAGCCATAGCAGATGTGGACGGCTGTCGTTGTATTCACGCCTTCGATACACCGCTCGAGCATTGCAATACCCCACTCCGCAACTTTTTCAACATAGATATTGAAGCAAGGCTCATCAAACTGAATGACGTCGGCGCCCGCCGCGGCCAATTCACGCGCCTCTTGATTGAGAATGTCTGCGAAGCGTCCCGCAAGTGTGCACTCGTCTTCCTTATAGTGTTCGTCGAGCACCGAATCGACAATGGTCATTGGTCCTGGCAGGGTGACCTTCACGGGCTTCCGCGTATGTCTAATTAAGAAGCGTAACCCATCAACCAAGACAGCGCTCGGTCTGGTGACATCTCCGACGATGCGGGGAACGTCAATCGGTTCCTTCCTATAACGGCCGCCCCGCGTTGGCTTCTTGCCGAGATTTACCATGTCGATTCCGGTAAGCCCTTCAATGAATCCCCAAATGTAATGCCGCCGGCGTTGCTCACCATCGGTCACGATGTCAAGTCCGGCTTCTTCCTGGTCGGCAATCGCTAGACGTACAGCATCATCATGGGCTTCAGAGATGTATTCGCTCGGAATCGACCAGGCCCTGTACTGATGCTTGCCCGGTTCCGCAAGCCATGCGGGTCTCGGCAGGCTGCCTGTAATGGTCGTTTTAAGCATGTTTTCCACTAAAAGCGCGAACGCCTATGATAACGCACGTTATAAGATGGCTGCCGGCTTCATCTCGAATTGGAGATTCATGGAACCCATTCAGACGCGTCGCGATTTTCTGAAGTTAGCAGCGGTGATAACGGTTCTTCCGCAGGCTCCTGCTATGCGGATAACCACACTTGCGGGTACCGGTAAAGCCGGACTAGCAGCGGACGGCGAGCCGGCGGATCGTGCATCGATCAACAATCCTTTTGGACTTGTGATTGGTCCCGATGGCGCGCTGTACTGGGCAGACTTCGGCAGCAATCGCGTTCTTCGCCTCGACGTTCGCACAAAGACGATTTCCGTCATCGCCGGCAATGGCATGAAAGGCCATTCCGGCGATGGCGCCTCCGCGAAAGCAGCTCAGCTCAGCGCTCCACACGAAGTTCGTTTCGACAGCAAAGGGAATATCTACGTTGCCGAGCGAGACAGCCATGTCGTCCGATACATCGACATGAAATCGGGCCTGATCAACACGGCCGCCGGAACAGGCATCAGCGGCTATAGTGGCGATGGTGGAACTGCAAACCAGGCGCAACTCGCACAACCGCATAGCAGCGCTCTCGATAGCGCGGACAATGTTTACATCTGCGACATCATGAACCATCGTGTGCGGCGCATCGATGCGAAGACCGGGATGATTTCGACGTTTGCCGGTACCGGTGACCCCGCACCGACGCCCGACGAGGCGCCACTCGCCGGGACGCCAGCGCGAGGTCCGCGTTCGATCGATATTGCGCCCGATGGGACCATGTATTTGATTCTTCGCGAAGGAAACAAAGTGTTCAGCATCGATCCGGCACATACTCGTCTCAAACACATCGCCGGGACTGGCGAGTTGGGCTATTCAGGGGATGGCGGTCCCGCCATCTCAGCGAAGTTCGGCGCGCCGGGCAATCCGCTGAATGGCCCGAAGGGCGTTACGTATGCAGCCGACCAAAGCCTGTACATTTCCGATACGGAAAATCATGTGATCCGCCGTATCGACCTGCGTCAGGGAACAGTATCCACCGTGGCTGGTACCGGCCAGCGCGGCGACGGCCCCGACGGTGACCCGCTCGGCTGCAAACTCGCTCGGCCTCACGGTGTTTTCATTCAAGGGCGCACGATCTACATCGGCGACAGCGAAAACCATCGGATTCGAATGTTGCAGCTGTAGGTACTGTATACAACGTGTCAGAGGACTTTTTCGATCCACGCAAAATCGAACGGCCTCAGAAATCCTTGCTGAAGTACTACGCCATCATGTGATCGCCGTGTCCTACTGCTGGGGCTGTTCTTGTTGTTGCGGGTTGGCGCCTGGAGCCGATCCACCGAGGAACAACCTTTTTCCATCGGCAGCATAAACCAGATCCACTCCACAAGCTCGGTTTGATCCGTCCTTCGCCTGAAATGCGTCTACGATGATCTCGGTTCCAACAGGCAGTGACTGCTGCGTGTAGCCGAGGCGGATCAGAGCATTCGGGCTCCCGCCTTCGATCATCCAGGTCGTCATCTTGCCGTCGTCGCCTTTGACCTCGATGTGAAACCAGGAGTGAGGATTGATCAACTCGACCTTCTTGACAGTGCCGCGCAATTTGAGCGGTTTGGCC
>DATFXZ010000113.1:0-5296 GCA_035315305.1 Terriglobia bacterium
GGTGGCAGACCTGAAAACGCAATTGCACGCCGATCTGCAACCCATGCGCGACTGGTTTCCGTTGTCCTCTTACAGCGCGTTCACCAGCATCATGGACATGCTCCAGGGTGCGGACGCGCCCTGGGGCTGGAGCGCATGCAACTGCCATCCGAACTGCGGCATCTTCACGCTAATTGTAGTCAATCGCAAAACGAAAGAATGGACGCCTTTATTCAAGTTTTTCAATTACGAACAGTTCATTCGCGATGTCGCAGTCATCACGGATACGGCGCGAGGAAAGACTTTGGCTACGGCTCAACTTGCCTTGTCCGTCCTCCGGAACTTCAAAGCGGATCAGGCGCCGAAAGGCTTCCCGATCTCGCAGATCGTGAATTTGTTCCGACCCACTTCGAAGCGTCCCGATAGCGATCGCAACGATCGGATGCAGACGCGTTCGGAAGCTGATGACTGGCGTGTGCTTTGCGTCGAGGGTATGTGGTTCCAGGATCTCTGGACGTACGACTTCCGGCGCACGGAAATGTGCGTCATCCCATATGGGACGCAGGAAGGCGAAATCTCTTTCTGCGCCTACAACACCGGTGTCGGCTGGCGTCAGGTCATCGAAAGCATGCACCGCACTGCTACATTGGCCGAATGGCATCGCACGCGCGGCCGGCATGAAATCTTCGCTAAAGGCAAAACAGTCCCGCTGGAAACGACAGCACACGATCTGAGTCTGCCTACACGGAACTGATCAGTCGTCGACACTTTGTTTAACGCCAAACGATCTTTTACAAGGTTTGCGCTGATTGCCGTCTGGACCGCTTTTTTGTGCAAAGGTCTCTTCTACGCCGCTCTGACTCCGATTTGGGAAGGCTACGATGAGTGGGCGCACTTTGCCTTTATCCAACACGTCGCGGTGCACCACGAACTTCCCGTTCCAGATACACGAATTTCATTAGAGCTTGAACGGGCGCTGGAGTTGGCGCCATTGGCTTGGGGACTGCGGGATTTTCTTCCCCCACCCCACTTGACCCACGACTTGTATTGGAAACTGCCGGCCGACGAGCGTTCCAGGCGCGAGCAGGACCTACTTGCTATCCCAAGCAACTGGCAAACGCAGTCCGGAACCGCGTTCCTGTACGAAGGGAAACAAGCGCCACTCTATTACTTGCTCGTATCGCCTCTCTACAGAGTCATTGAGAACGTAAGTCTTCCCAATCGTGTATTTATCTTGCGGTTACTGAACATTTTGTTGAGCTCACTCGTGATCCCTATCGCGTTTGCCGTTGCACATACTGTTTTCGCCGATAAGCGGGTCGGCATCGTCGTTTGTGCGTTGATAGCGTCCATGCCGGAACTGTATATGGATGCGTTTCGCGTAGGTAACCCAAGCCTTGCGATGGTACTGCACAGCCTGTTTACGCTGTTTTGTTTACGGTCGGTGGAAGGCAAGCTGAAGTATCTTCCGCTTGCAGGTATTACTCTAGGTCTGCTCGTAATCACGAGAGTGCACGGTCTGGCGGCGATTCCGGCGATGTTGCTCGTGGTGATCTATGTGTCGCGACAAGCAAAGACGTATGGTTGGCCGCGGGTTCTTTGGCTAGATGCGGCGGCGTTCACGGCACCGGTTTTGATCGCAGCCTGGTGGTATATACGTAATGTCCGTTTGGTGGGAACTCCCATCTGGTACGATGCATCGCCGTCTCATCCGATGGGACTTGCAGAAATTGCGAGACGTGCATTGAACGTGCGGTGGCGTTCAGGGTTTGAGTCGCTGTTCGGCTCGCATATCTGGTTTGGCAATTGGAGCTTCCTGTCTGTCCGCAGCTGGATGTATCGCGTCTTTCAATTTGTGTGGTTTGTCGCGGCCGTTGGTCTGTTTACCAGAGGCTGGAACAAGCTGAAACAGGTAATTCCGGGCAAGCCAACGAATGACTCAACAGAGCCGAAGAACCTCTCCATTCTTTTGGCGATCTATGGAGGGTTTTTGCTTGCCGCCACCTATCACATTCTCATGAACTCCATTAATCTCGGCGTCGACGCGTCGGCCGGCTGGTATATATATGCGGTAGTTGTTGCCGAAGGAACATTGATCGTAGCGGGTCTGCTTGCGTTCCGCTGGGGAAAAGCAGTTGTCATAGGTCTCATAGCCTGCTTTGTTTTACTCGAGATGTACGCCACGCACTTTGTGCTGATTCCCTACTACACGGGCTTGATTGCTCACGCGCCCGATGGCGGTCTGCAATCGTTTCATTTGTCTCAATTGAACACGATTGGATTTACTGAAATACTGGCTCGGCTTCAAACCAATAAAGTCTCGTACATGACAAGCCAAGTAATCATCGGGTTATGGTCCTTGTTCGTAGCCGCCTCGTTGACCCTCCCCTTCGTGGCTGCTCGCGCCTTCAGAGCGCCTAAAACATAAATCTCGCGCCAAACTGGGGATGTCAGATTTTTCTCAGGCTGCATCACATCGCGCCGAGCAATGCGAAGGGGCCGGTAGGCTGCGGTAGCCCGCCGGCAGGTTCGGTTGTAACGGCGGCGGCGTTGAGGTTCGTTGCGGCATCAGGGACGGGGACCTCAATGGTGACCGAACCGTCTGCCGTTGTGTTGAACACTTTTGCACTGATCGGCTTCCCATTTTTAGGTACGAACCAGAGTTGATAATCCTTATCTGCCGGGGCGGGTGGCAAGTTCCGAACAGAAAACAACCATTGCTTTTTCGACTGGTCCCAAAAAATTCTTCCACTTGCTTGCGTATTCGGTCCCTGCCCGGCAAGATCCACGACGCGGACGCCCGCGCGTGTGAGCGTCGCAATGGTGTCCTGCCGCTCCACCAGCTGAACCTCCAGCCGTGCGATTCGACTTTTCAGCGCATCGGTTTCACGCCGAAGCTCACCATTCGTGCGCATGAAACTGAGCGCCACCGCCACCGACGTGAGGGCTATGATGGCCGTCGCCCACTGCAACCAGCGAAACCCGGCCGGTTGTGGCCGGCTGACGGGTACCGCCTGCCGGGCTTGCTGCATCAGCCGGACTTTCACCGTCGGGGACGGACTCGACGAAGGCACGCTGAACGCAAGCATGGAGATTGCGGACTGAAGTTCCTTCACTTCGGCCTGGCAGACAGTGCATTGATCTTCATCGAGATGACGCGCATACTCCAGCCGCTCGCTGTCGCTCATGGCGCCCGCAGCGTAAAGGCTCGCGCGTTCCTGAAGATCATCCGTCAGTTCGGTGTGCCTCATATTCACAAATACGGCCGCAACCGTTTCCTCAGATGCATAATCCCTGTGCGGATGCGGTCCTTTACCGTTCCCAGCGGCTGCCCTAGAGCTGCCGCGATTTCGGTGTGGCTCATTCCCTGGAAGTATGCCATCTCGACGGGAATTCTCTGCTGTTCCTGCAGCGATTGCAAAGCTTCGTGGACGGCCTTGCGCGTGTCCGTTTGGACGAAAGGATCGGGTTGGGCAGGCGCAGCGGTCGGATCGTTATGCTTGTCGGGGTCGCTGGTTGCGACCTCATGCCGGCCTGTGGAGCGTAGACGATCGATGGCCCGCGTGCGCGCGATCGTCAGGAGCCACGCAACCGGCTTACCTCGGGAGACGTCATATCGAGATGCTTGTTGCCACACCTGCCAGAAGACATCCATCAGTACGTCTTCGGCGTCTTCCCTGTTGCTTACAATCCGCAACACGAGGCTGAACGCAAGACGGTTGTAACGCGTATAAAATGCATCCAGCGCGTCCGCATCTTTCGATGCCATGCGTCGGATCCACTCGCGGTCCTGTTCAGTCCGGTCGTCTTCAACCATTTCGAGGAACATGGTAACGGACACAGCGCTGTGAAGAAAAGATTGGGAACTCGGAATTGACCACTGCTCAGATCTGACCAATGTTCAATTCTCAATGCTCAATTCCTATCCGAAAAAACCAGCAGCCACTATGAAACGAGTCCCCTCGGATAAGAATTGAGAATTTGGATTTAGGTATTGGTCAGATCTTCTTCTTCCTGCACCTGACGATGACCGCTACAATCCCTGTTTTCATTCAATAGGTACTACGCACGGATCATGCGGGGCGGATGGGAAAAAAAAGCGGCATGTGTTTCAGCCGCGGAGCTCAATTCGAGATGGTGTGTAAGCGACCCCCTCGCTCGCTTCGCTCGCGTCGCCGAAGGCGGCAGGGGGGCGCTCACACGCCATCTTGAGTTGGAGTGTTTCCATCCAACCGCCGTTGACCATGGCGTAGTGAAGATGATGAACATTCTGCGCCTCGCAATCATCCCTTCTGACGCTCGCAGCGCTCCAAACCGCAGCGGCCGCACATGACTTTTCAACCAGCTATTCCCGGGTGACCATTGACGGCACAACCGTCGAGGTCCTCGGCTTCTTCTGGTTCATCCAACGCTGTTTTCTGGCGGGTTAGGGATGCACCACGGAGCGGTGCATATCTTCCGAATTCTCCGGGTCTTTTCCATTGCACATTGCGTTTGTTTTTTCTATCGTCGAGCAACTTTTGGGAAAGGAGCCTTCAGATGCCTTGTAAACCCTTCTCGATTACACTTGCCGTTCTCGCACCCGACAACAAACGCCAGGTTTCTTTTGCCGTCAGTAAGGGCTGCATTACTGACGACCAACCTTTTTACGTGCTGAATTTTGTGTTGCGCGACAGGGTAGATGGCGATTTCCAGGATCGCGTGAGGTTGCATGTCACAGTCGGCGAGGAGGACAACCCCAAGGCCCAGGCATTGATCGACGCGGGACTCACTAAGACTCAACTCGGTTTTCTCCAAGGTCCGATGACCAACAAAACGAAAACTCTTCCGAAGGGAACAACGAGCGATTCGCCCAGCGAAAAATCACTGGCCTCCATTGTCAACAAATAGACTTCATGGCAACTCACAGAGCTCGCGGGCTTGTACTAGTTGCAATTCTGGGCTGGTGCACTGCCGGATGGGCGTTTCCATGGCCCGAAGATGCGAATCGGTGTGTTGGCACGTTTGGCAGCTATGCGGACCTCGGATATGTTGTCCGCGCAATTCGAGTGGCGCCTCTTGTCGGTATTCTTCCTAACGAAGCCGAATTTCGCGATGCGCTTGTACGTGTAGAAGACAACCTGAAGCCGCTGGACACAGGGCAACTCGTGGACAGTCCACTAAGTTTGCGAAGAATGTCCAATCTTCAGGAAGCATTAAGGGACGAACTCGAAAAGCGGCAGTTGATCGGAAAGACGGGATTTCAGTTCATAGCACCGGCCATCCGAAACTGTAATGCTTCCGCGAATCCTCCGACGCTGGAAATTGAGTACCGAAT
>DATFXZ010000114.1:0-7200 GCA_035315305.1 Terriglobia bacterium
GCAGTACACGACACATCCGAGTGCCAGTTCACGAAAGCGCCGGTTGGGCTATCCTTCCAGGCCCACACATGCAGCGTATAGAACGCTGGGAGTCCGAAGCGGTTCGGGCTCTCGAAGTAGTGGAAGAGCTGTCCCATGAGCTGGGGCGGTTCCGAGTGCGTTGCATTCCAACTATCGGCGAGTACCAGGTAGTCGGCGCCGATCAGTTGGAGGCGGCCGTCAGGCAGGGGTTCGTAGAGCACGATCTCCGGACGCGTCGGGTCCAGCATGCCGTCCATTACGAACGTGCTGTTGACGAAGTGCATGCCCATGGCGCCCGAATCGGGGCCGCTGACGCAGCCGAATTGCAGGTAATATCCCGCCGCTTCAGCCGTGGAAACGTCCTGGAAGCGCTCAGTCGCTTCCCGCACAATTTTGATCAACGCGCTTGCCTGTGCCTGCTGCGAGCTTTGATCGTGATCTTGTGACGTGAGTTCATGCGTGTGAGTCTCTTTCGCCAGGACCAGGGATGAACCGGCGCCGATGAGAATGAAAACAGCGATCAACACAAATTCAACTGAAGTGGCAAAGCTTCTTATCTTCATGAAACCTCCTTCTCTTATGCAAAGCGAGATTCGCGGGCAGAGTTAGCGAAAGAAAAATGTGTGCGGTATGGTTTGTTCCACTACTTCACAGGCACACCGCTCGGTGCGCCCTTTTCTGAGGGGTTGCCGGTTCCAGAGAGGGACGGGATGAGCATGGGTACCTTTTTCTGATAGTGCCGGTACGTTTCCCCGTGCAGGCTCACGAGATCGGCTTCCTCGAAACGGACCGCCACGAGGATGTACGCGGTAGTCATAGCCGCAAAGAACAGGTGCGCGACCGTCATGACCGGCGCAGACCAGAAGGTCAATAGCCAGCCGACATAAAGCGGATGGCGTACGTATCGATAGAAGAACGGCGTGCGAAACGCCAGATGCGAGTATTTTCTTCCTCTCAAATACAGGTAGACCTGACGCAATCCGAACAGGTCGAAATGGTTGATCAGGAATGTGCTGAGCAGCACGATCAGCAGGCCGGCAGCATAGAGGCCGTAAATGACGGCAGCACCGGTTCCGTTGATGCGCCAAATGACGCCCCCAATCGGCTGCCACAGCCAGAACATCTGAATCAGCGCAACGCTGGAAAAGAGGACGTACGTGCTTCGTTCAACGGGTTCGGGCACGAAGCGGGTCCACCTCCGTTTGAACCATGGACGGGCCATGACGCTGTGCTGTATTGCAAAGGCCGCGAGCAGCGTGCCGTCAATCAACAGTGCCGCAGCCATCGAGCCTTCCGGACCGGAATCCATGGATTTCGGCACACCAAAATTGCCCAAAAAACCAATCGCGTACAGCAACGTAGCAAAGAACACCGCGTAGCACGCGACGCCGAATGCAAACGCGGCAATTCGTCTGATCATTGGTTGTCTCCTTCAAATTCTTCACTCCCAATTTCTAGAAGCGAGAAAAGGGCGGTTTTTTAGCGCGCTAAATTAATAAAGTGGGGCTTCGGAGGCTTATGTCGCGAACGACGACGCGACGCGAAAGTGCACCGGCTTACAGCTACACCGGCGAGCGGCGCGTGTGGGTATCCGCGGATCTGGACCACACAGTCGCGACGAAGACGGCTATTCGAGAAATGGTGAGGCGGGCCATGTCCCGCTGCCGAAAACCATATTCAGGCGGGCGCCGAGCCGGCGAGAGCTATTCCGCTAACTTTCGCCGCAGCCACGCTTGGGCGTAACGTAAATTGTGACGAACGACGTGGACAGATAAGCTGAGCGCCGCCGCCGTCTCCTCGGCCGTCATACCTCCGAAGTAGCGCATTTCAATCAGCTGGGCCAGTTGTTCGTCCTCGGCGGCAAGGTCCTTAATCGCGTCATCTAATTTGATAAGTTCGAATAACTCGACGCCCCTGCCGCTGTTCACTTTAAGGTTGGGCATCCAAGCGTTCTCGTCAACCACGCCTGATCGCTTGTGAGTCGCGCGGCTTCTTGCGTAATCGACCAGAACCTGGCGCATCACTCGTGAAGCCACCGCGAGAAAATGGACCTCGTCGGCGAACCGACGCTCAGCGCCTTCGAACAACTTCAGGTAGGCCTCATGCACCAGCGCCGTTGCCTGAAGTGTGTGATCGGGACGTTCACGGGAAAGGTGACGCGAAGCGATTCGGTGCAGTTCGGAGTACAAGGCCGGGGTGAGTTCGTCTACCGCAGAACTGTCTCCCGCACGGAACTTGTCGAACAGCTTTGGTACGGGACTGTTCACGAAACGCAGATTACCATCGCCAGAATGGCTCTGCACGATTATTCACTCCTCGCTGTCATTTGGGCCTCATTCTTTGAATCGCTCCACACCAGCGGCGTCAGTTCATCAGTCATTCTCGGAGTTCTACCTCTCTTTCGTCCCAGCTTCGCAATCGTGCTCGCTTTCAGCGCAGGGGTCGCCCCTCACTCGGATGGGTCACACCATCATAGTGATGTCCTTTTAAGCTGCCGCCATTCCCCCTCGCCAAGGCCGTCCGACCGGTCCGGCATACTGCAATTGCATGAGACGAAAGACTTAGGCCTGTAGATCTCCTTCAGAAAAGTGCGCGTCGCACAGGTTGGCACCACTGATGCCTTACAAGCGGTGCCATCTCAAAGGAGGAACTGATCATGACTTGCAGAAACATTCTATGCGGAGCGTTCATCGGCGTATGCGCTGTGGTGACTACAGCGAACATATTCGCCGCACCGGGATACAAACCGTTCAAGCATCCCGTGGTCTTCGAACCGAATCAGGGCCAACTCGCCCCAGAAATCCAATGGATGGCTCGAGCAAGCGGATATCGAATGCTGATAACCGCCGATTCAGCGACCTTTGTGTCAGTGGAAACAACCGGTCAACCGCTACAAGAAAATGGCACGCGACTTTCTGCGGCGGCCGCGCGCTCGGTATTGGCAAACGGGCGTGAGACCGTGTTGCGAATGAAATTAGCGGGGAGCCGCGCCTGGAATGTGAACGGAGTGCAACCCACCGGCGGGGTGAGCAACTACCTGATCGGGAACGATCCGAAGCATTGGCATAGCAACATTCCCCATTACGGGCAGATGAGAATTGCGGGGGTTTACGCCGGCATCGACTTGTTGTTTTACGACAATAAGGGGGATCTCGAATACGACTTCATCGTGTCGCCGGGAGCCAATCCCAAACAGATCCGCCTGGCATTTGAGGGAGCAGATCAGATTTCTCTAGATCAGCGTGAAGGTGACCTTCGCGTGAAGACCGCGACAGGCGCGGAATTCCGGACGCACCGTCCCAAAGTGTTTCAGGAAACAGGCAGCCGTCGAGTCGAGATTGCGGGCGGCTACGACATCGTAGGTAAAGAGGCCGTTTTCAAACTTGCCTCCTACGATGTCAAACATTCGCTGGTAATTGATCCAACGATCACGTTCACCACTTTCCTGCAGGGCGGAGCCGAAGACATCGCAACGGGCATTGCCGTGGATAGCGCGGCAAACTCGTACGTCAGCGGTTGGACTTTTTCGAGCGATTTCGGATCCACGACCGGTTCCCCACTGAAGGGTTGCAAACCGGTGACCCGACCGAACACTCTATGCCTTCCTGCCGCATTTGTAGCGAAGTTGTCCCCTACTGGAGGAATCTTGTTCTTCACATATCTGAGCGGTAGCGATCTGGATATGGCATCGGCCATTGCGGCGGACGCGACGGGGGCATACGTGACCGGAATAACATTCTCACCTGAATTCCCCGTGTACTTCTCATCGTACAAGCGCGGCGGCGGAGATGTTTTCGTGACGAAACTTTCGCCTACGGGCAGCCTTGTTTATTCCAGCGTGTTTGGAGGTACGAAGATTGACGATGCGTCGGGTATCGCGGTAGACGCCACTCAGTCAGTGTACGTCACCGGTAAAACCCAGTCGGCGGATTACCCCATATCGACTGTTTCCTTCCCTGGTCTACCGCCAATGCAAAAGTTGTACGGCGGGGGAAGTGACGATGCATTTGTCACCAAACTGGATTCGCGCGGCCTGCTTTATGACGGCTATTCCACATACCTGGGAGGATCGGACATCGACGAGGCGGCGGACATTGCCATCGATGCGTCAGGGTTTGCGTATGTGACCGGCATAACGTTTTCGACCAACTTCCCGAAGGTCGGACCGTCCTTCGGGAGTCCACGAGGCAACGGGACCTCAACCGCATTCGTCACCAAGCTGGTGCCGGGCGGATCCGGCGCGCTCTATTCACTCACTCTAGGCGGGGGTTCCGACGAGGGTAATGCGATCGCCGTAGGTGCGAACGGGAATGCGTACATAACCGGAGACACCGCGTCCGCTGCATTCCCGATAACCGCTGCTGCATTTCAAATCAACAAGCCGTCCCCTCAGATCCTCAATGGACTTGCCAATTTCGACGGATTCGTCGCGGAAATTTCCCCGGGCGGGCTGTTACTTTTTGCGACTTATCTCGGAGGCACGAACGGAGCGACGTTCGGTCGTAGCATCGGGCTGAATAACCTTGGTGAGGTTTATGTGGCCGGTTCCACCTCCACAACGGACTTTCCCGGACCTTCGCCCATTACCCCGAATCCCACCGCCGGTTTCCTCGTGAAGTTCCCGCCGAATTTGAACGCGCTCAGTTTCAGGATTTATCTCGGTGCGCAGATTAACGATATCGCGGTAACGCGGACGTCAAGCCGATTCGTTTCGGCTCTTACTCCAACCTCCATCTACACGACAGGTTTCCGATGGAAACCAGGAACAAATGTGTCGGACTTCATGAACATTGATGGCTTCGTGGTGAAAGTCGAAGACGGCCCAGTGCTGACGCAGTTCAACTTGAACTAGCAGCTGTGCAGCTCTGTTTGTGCAATCCCCTCGTCGCGAGGTTCTCGCGACGAGGGTTTTCTGCGTTGTTGGTCACACGCTGGTATTGCGAGAAGATGCACAATTTTCAATCTCCGCGTAGCGACTCCATTGAATTCACGTTAGATGCACCGCGGGCGGGCACGTAGCTGGCGAGCAAGCCGATGGCGATCATCCACGCGGACATCGCGACAAAAGTCAGCGGATCGCCCTCTTGAACCCTCTATTTCATGCGCAAAACGATTCCCGTTCCAAGACGGAAATCATGATGGAAATGACCGGCGCCGAGATTTGGAATATAGTCGATTTGCGTGCGTAGTCCAGCTTTCCTGTTGCCGTGAAACACGAATCCCCCACCCAGAGCCAGCGCCGCAAAGTTCTCCCCCTCTGCACGGGCAACTCCGTGAAGAACGCCGGCAAACGTGTGGACAAAAACGTCAGTTGTTGCGTTACGTCGCGTGAATTCGGGCCCGACGAACAACTGGTACGCGTGAAGGTAACGGTCGTGAAAATTCAGAAAGAACGTGGACGGCGGCGGCTGGATAGTCGGATCGGAGCGAAACTGTCCTCCTGTATCAACCACCAGAGCGGTGATATTGCGAATATTCCATTTGAAACTGACTTCTGCGCCTGAGAAGTTGTTCCTTTGCGCCGCTGATGCGTTGAAGAATGAATACCCGGCAAACAATTCGAAGCGAGGGAACTCTTCAGCAGTTGCGATACCGGCGGAACACAGAACCAGCAGGATGATCTGGGCGAGACCCAGACCCAAGGAATTGCGTTGTGACTGTCTGAACATCGGTTCGATCTGAAGGGCAAGCTATCCTACCACCAGTGCCGTTACTTTGGCCTTGAATGCACCGATGTGGCACTAAGGCTCAATTGACCCTAGCACTGATGTGTCGTAAAAGTTGGAAACTACTTTTCAAGGATGAAAACAGCGACATGAAGTCCATATTTCTTGCACTGATCCTCATCGCGGCAATGGCAGGAGCGGCGATGGCCCAAGAAGTTCCGGCGATTGAAGGCTCCGCTTCGTACATCTTCTCCCCTAAGCCGGCATCGTACAATGGTGATCTTTCGCACAGACTGAACAGGCAGGGATGGAGTGGCTCTTTCGTCGGTAATTTCGACGACGTCTTCGGCCTGGAATTCAACGCCAGCGGCAGTTACGCCCGTGCTCATACCGGTGTGTCCACGGATTCTGTCACGATTCACGGTCTGATGGGAGGCCCCCGCTTTACATGGCGGGAAACACCTCGCATCGCACCTTTCGGGCGGTTCCTAGTCGGAACCGTACATCGAAAGGTGTCGGGTGTTGGCGACTTCGACCTCGCTGCCCAGGCCGGTGGCGGCATCACGCTTTTCACGGGATCACGCTTCGGCATCGTTACCGGCGGCGATTACCGGCGAAATTGGCACGGCCTGAGGTGGGATGACTTCACTGTCTACGTTGGAATCAGTTTTAGAAAGAAGAGCGAAGAGTAGACCCCTGTGTGTTGCCCAATTCGAGATGGTGTGTGAACGACCCCCTGTCGCCTTCGGCGACTCTCCCTTCACGAGGGGGAGAATAAAACTCAGTGTTTGCAGTCGTTAATCTCCCCCTCGTAAGGGGGAGACGCGAGCGAAGCGAGCGAGGGGGTCGCTCACACACCCTCTTGATGTCCTAACGCCTCTTACCTGCATACTTCTCGCCTCTTTTGTTTCTACGTCGGTGCTATTGTATGCACCTCAATGAACGAACTGTTGTCGTTGGGAAATCTACGGACCGCCAATTGCAACCTATATCCTCATCCTTGAGGACAAATCTTATGTCGTTACGATATCTATTCCTCGTTGCATTCATATGTGCATCAAGTCCAGCACTGGCGCAGGAGGAGCAGGTCCGGCAAGATGCTGAACCCGCGCCGGATCCTGCCGCTCAGGACGCACAGCCAACACCTGTACAGCCGGGAGAGAAGCAAAAAGCGGAAAATCCTGCTGAACCGGAGTCCCATGGCACTCGTCTTCACTGGCACGATATCCCGAGGAACGTCCTGCATGACCAGAAGGCCATCTTCACGAGTCCCCTTCACATTAATCGTGAGAACGCAAAGTGGTGGATTCTCTTTGGCGCAGCCACAGGGACTCTGATTGCAAATGATCAAAGGATCTCGGATACGCTTCCACAAAAAACCTTCCTGACGAGGCCGAGCACGTGGGCGTCACGGATTGGTGCAGATTATGCGATCTATCCCCTTTGGGCGAGTTTCTACTTTGTCGGGAAAGCCGGCGACAACCCACGAGCGCGAGATACAGGGCGGATCGGA
>DATFXZ010000115.1:0-4447 GCA_035315305.1 Terriglobia bacterium
GTAGTGGCTGGGATCGCCTCGTACTTCACGCTCGGCCAGCTCGAGGATCCCGAGTTCACGATCAAGAACGCAGTGGTCGTAACAGCCTATCCCGGGGCATCACCAGAAGAAGTGGAACTAGAGGTAACAGACCGGCTGGAGTTGGCGATCCAGCAAATGCCTCAGGTGAAATATGTCTCCTCTTTTTCGCGACAGGGTTTGTCGCAGATCACGGTGGCGATTCGGCCAGAGTATCGCTCCGGTCAGCTTCCCCAGATTTGGAACGAACTGAGACGCAAAGTTGGCGATACGCGACGCCAATTTCCGCCGGGCGTAGGCGAGCCGAGAGTCGTGGATGATTTTGGAGATGTCTACGGATTCCTGCTTGGCGTTGTTGCCGATGGCTTCAGTGAGGCGGATCTCGAGCGATACGTCGACGGGCTGCGAAAGGAATTAAGCCTGGTGAACGGAGTGGCACGAGTCGAGGTGTGGGGAGTTCAGCCCGAGTGCATATACCTTGACGTCTCGCAAAGCCGCCTGGCAAACGCAGGCGTAAGCGTCGACCAGATTCGCGACACTGTTCAACAGCAGAATTTAGTGGTTGACGCAGGCGCGATCGATATTGCCAACCAGCGTGTCCAAGTAAAAACGACAGGAATGTTCCGCACGCCAGAAGACATCGCGGACTTGTCAATTCGCGGCGGTCCGGCCGGTAAAACGGAGCCAGCTGGTTTGGTGCGTTTGGGCGACATTGCCGAAGTGCGGCGGGATTATCAACAGCCATCAGCGGCGCTTATGCGCGTGGATGGCCGTCCGGCTATCGGAGTTGCCATCACGAATCAACCAGGTGTTAGCATTGTGAAGTTGGGCCTCGCTCTGGACCGTCGACTGGCTGAGCTGACCGCCGATCTTCCGGCTGGGATTGAGATTCAACGCGTCGCCTGGCAGGGCGATCTCGTCAGCCATTCCATCGTCGACTTTGTGAGAAACCTGATTGCCGCCATCTTGATCGTTCTGGCGGTCCTTTGGATCGCGATGGGGCTTCGCCCTGCTCTCGTCGTCGGCATTACCGGTTTGGTCTTGGTGATCCTTGGCACTTTCATCTTCATGGCCGTGCTGCAAATCGATCTGCAACGGATGTCGTTAGGCGCGCTCGTCATTGCTATGGGCATGATGGTGGATAATGCGATCGTCGTCGTCGATAACATGATCGTTCGTCTCGGCCGAGGCATGAACCGCGAGAAAGCCGCGATCGAATCGGCTTCTAAACCTGCAATGCCCCTGCTTGGAGCGACAGCCATCGCAATTCTCGCGTTTTACCCAATTGCGGCGTCAACGGAAAACGCCGGCGAGTACTGTGCGTCGCTTTTTTCGATGGTTGCAATTTCGCTCGGATTCAGCTGGCTAGTGGCGGTCACTGTCACTCCTGTTATCGGCATGGCCATGCTGGCGAGCCCGAAGGTCACGGAGCCGGCAGACCCCTATGGTAGCCGGTTCTTCCGAGCATATCGCAAACTGCTGACCACCGCGCTGCGAATGCGCATCCCAGTTCTTCTCGTGTTTGTCGCCTTACTCATTGGATCCGGGGTGAGCTTTCGTTTCGTTAACCAGATGTTCTTTCCTAACTCGTCTCGTCCACAATTCATGGTCGATGTCTGGTTGCCCGAAGGAACAAGGATAGAAGAAACCTCCGAAGTTGTAAGTCGAATTGAGAAGTTATTGGCGAATCGATATGAGATTCAGAGCGTTGCTTCTTTCATTGGTCAGGGTCCTCCCCGCTTTTATCTGCCGGTCGAGCCCGAGAAACCGTACTCCTCGTATGGCCAGCTCATTGTCAGTTTGAAGGATTTTCGTGATACCGAAAAACTGATGCATGAGATCGACGTTTGGGCCAGCAAGAACCTGACAGACGCCAAAGTCATTCCCCGAAAATATGGGCTGGGCCCGAGCGAGACATGGTCGGTTCGGCTTCGGATCAGCGGACCGGCGGTGGCTGACCCTGGCACCTTGCGCCGACTGGCAGACGAGGCAAAGGAAATCATTGCTGCGAGCCCGCAGACCAAAGTCGCGCGAACTGACTGGCGGCAACGAGTCCCGACCATTGTTGCCGAGTACGACATCACCAACGGCCGCTGGACGAACGTAGATCGGAAAAGCATTGCAGACGCGACACGGCGAGCATTCGATGGAGTTGCCGTCGGAATCTATCGGCAACAGGATAAGCTTCTGCCGATCGTGCTGCGCGCGGTTGATTCGGAAAGAGAAGAAGCGGCCGCCGCGTTGCCGAACCTGCAAGTATCGCGTCCTCTGGGTGGAAGCACGATACCACTTGGGCAGGTTACACGCGATATCCGTCTGGGCTGGGAGGATCCGCTGATTTGGCGTTGGGACAGACGGCGGGCAGTGACGGTCCAGGCGGTCCCGGTTGGACTGGCGACTGAGTTACGAACGCCGGAACTGGTGGAAAAAATCGCAAAGATCAAGCTTCCACCGGGCTACACCATGGAATGGGACGGTGAATACAAGAATTCGCGTGACGCACAGGCCTCGTTGATTCCCGGGATCGTACCGGCGGCGTTAATTGTCGCGCTGATTCTGGTCTGGCTTTTCAATTCCTATCGTAAACCGCTGATCATTGTATTGATCATTCCCTTTGCCATAATCGGCGTAACCTTGGGCCTTTTGATCACCCGCCAACCGTTCGGCTTCGTTGCGCTTCTCGCTGCCATGAGCCTCGCTGGTATGATGATCAAGAACGCGATCGTCTTAGTTGATGAGATCGGTGCGCTCCAAGCAGCCGGTCAGCTTCCATTCGATGCAGTGGTTAACGCGGCTGTGTTTCGTTTGCGACCGGTGCTGCTGGCCGCGGGCACAACTGTACTGGGTGTCATTCCTCTGCTTACTGATGTATTCTGGATCTCAATGTCGGTCGTCATTATGTTCGGACTGACCATCGGTACCGTGATTACAATGGTGCTTCTGCCTACGATTTATTCTCTGCTTTTTGGAATCACGGACGGCGACGTCAAGAGAAACGCTGCCGCAACTCCAACGATCGAAAGCGCCTAACGAGTCACGCTTGGGAACAAATATGGCACCGTCCGTTTGGGTAAGTCCTGATTGGCGCTAGGCATGGGATTGTGCGTCGGCTTGGCGCTGTTCCCTTACGGGTTGAACCAACTCTCGGATTCAGGCATGCCACGGGTGAGGCTCTCAAAAACCTCCTTACTCGCTTAACGATAAATCGCTTCCTTGGCGCACTGACCGGCGTGTTTGTGACGGGCGCATCAATTCATCCACGATTATAACTGTTCTCGTGGTTCTTTGTTACCGCTAGTCTCATGACTCTCGCCCAATCCGTGCGGTGATTGTGGGCGCGAATATTGGGAGCACCGTCACGGCCCAACTCCTCGCCTTCAATCTCTCGGCCTACTCGCTCCTGCCGATCGCGGTAGGTTTTGCGATGCTTTTCGCGAGCAGGCGTCCCGCCGTCCGGCATTGGGGAATGATAGTAATGGGACTGGGGCTCGTCTTCTACGGCATGGGTGTGATCAGCGACGCAATGCGTCCTCTGCGGTCTTATTCTCCGTTTGTCGATGCTCTCGCCCGAATGGAGAAAGCGCTTTATGGCATCATCGCCGGCGCGGTCGAAAAGCAGTGACGGCAATCGAGGTCTAAGCACTCGATGAATTAAATCTCCCCATTCCAAAAGCAACTCAGTGTGCTTGTCACGACGCTCTGCCGTGGCTTATCTCTTTCTCGTTAGACGGCATGACTCTTCCTCAGTAGATTATTTCCGACCGCGATGCCCGGATTGTTGTTCGCCGCCCTGCTTTCCGCGCTGAAAGGTGCCCTAAGACCAACGGTTAACATGACATCCACGTGTCGACAGCCCTTTGTGCGATGATGGATTTGATCGTCGGCCTGATAAGTCTCGCTTGCATCTCCACTGGTTTGTTGGTGGGCGTGCTACTCCAGAATTGTCTACCTCGACACCATCTGGACGCGGCCTCGAAGGATACGGTGAAGATCGGCGCGGGGATGCTGGCCACTCTTACCGCTCTCGTGCTCGGTTTGCTGGTCAGCTCGTCTAAAAGCTCATTTGACGCGATAAATACAGCGATAGCATCGGGTGGTGCGAAGATAATCATGTTTGATCGTATTCTTGCCAATTACGGACCTGAAACTAACGACGTGCGCCACCAATTACGCCAATCCGTCGCAGACTCAATCAACAGAATCTGGTCGAGCAATAAAACAAGTCCGGGTGGGTTGCGCGCAGCTGAGTCGGGGACCGGAGTTTGGATGATTCAGGTGGAGTTGAACCAGCTCACACCAAGAACCAGCGCACAGGAACAGATTCTCGCGCAGGCTCGCCAGCTTGCGAACGAGGTCGCACAGACCCGCCTTCTGGCGATCGAGCAGCAACAAAATTCGCTGCCGGCGATATTCCTTATCCTTCTGATCT
>DATFXZ010000116.1:0-3788 GCA_035315305.1 Terriglobia bacterium
CCGTATTCGATGGTGACCCGGGAATTCGCAACCACAAACTTCCACTGGTTCTTTCTGATTCAGCCAGCTCCATTTCCGGAAACTTTGATCGGCAACAGCGCGGAGTTCTATCTTCGCTCTCGTTTTCTCCGCCAGAATGCCCCAGCAAACACATTTACGACCGAGGCCATGAACGAGTACCTTCGTTGCTTTAAGAATCCGGCGACGATTCACGCAACCTGCGAGGACTATCGGGCTGGTGCGAGCATCGATCTCGAGCATTCCAACGCAGACGGAGCAAAGAAGGTGACCTGCCCATTGCTGGTCCTTTGGGGTGCGCAAGGAAACACCGGCCGGAACTACGATGTGATGAAGATCTGGCGTGAACACGCGGTAAATGTCACTGGAAAAGCTCTGCCCGGCGGGCACTTCATGCCCGAAGAAGTTCCGGACGAGACGCTCGCGCAGTTGCTTGCTTTCTTGCAAGCTTAGAAGCAGCCGAGCTATTACATCGAAATCACGCGTTCACTTCCGTTCCGATGCCACGCTCTCTAGCTTTACGGTAAGCAAGATTTGCAGCGACGAGATCCTCAAGCGCCATACCGACTGATTTGAATAAAGTGAGGACGTCGTCATCCGGGGGTGGTTTTAAGCTGGAGACCAGTTCACCAATAGTCGCGTAAATGTGGGTGGGTTGGATTGCCCCTTCCTTGAGCGCCAATACGATTTCACCAGCCTCATTGAAAACACCTTCGTGAGAATCCGCAATCACGACCGACTTAGCAACGATATCGGAACCAACTTCACGGGCAGCGGGTCTGTACGCACCGACCGCGTTGATGTGTGCGTTTGATCGAATATCTTTCAAGCCAAAGAGCGGCAGCGCACTAGTGGTGCATGTGCATATGATGTCGGCGCGTTTTAACTCGGGCATTATTGCATTTCTCGATGGCCTTCGAAATTGACGCTCCACGCGCTCTGCGAACCTTTCGCCGGCTTCTGGAGTTCGCGAGAAGACGAGAACCTCGCCGATTGGGAAGAGCCTTGTGAAGACGTCGACATGAGACCACGCCTGGAGACCCGTCCCGAACACAGCAAGAACTTGACCGCCGGACTTTCCGACCTGATCGGTGACCAATGCGGAAGTCACCGCAGTCCGGATGCCGGTCAGATAGTCGGCATCCATGACGCTCATAATTTCTCCTGTTTCCGCACTGACATAGACATATTTGGAATGGACCAGTGGCAGATTCTTTTGTGGGTTGCGGTTCATTACCGTAACCAGTTTCATGCCGGCGGCTCCAAGTGCCTCACAATAGGACGGCATGAAAAGTGAGCAACCATCATGCCCCTCCATATCAACTGCGGTCCGCAGCGGCACATGCCATTGACCTTCGGAAAGCATCTGAAAACCTTCTGCTAAGGCGCTAAAGAGTTCGTTGATATCGAGGACTCGCCGAATGTCGTCCCGCGAGAGTATCAGCATACAAACACCGCCTGAAAACGGCCGTTATTTTACGTCTCATTATTTCAGGGTTGGTCGTCCTACCGTCCTTGATTTTGCTGTCCTCGGCGTCATTCCGCGTGTATATAACCTCTATACTTGCCATCAAACGGAGGCTAACAAATGAACGCTCGGCCCATCGGTATTGCTGTGGCTCTACTGGGGTGCGCGTTGTGCGCGCCTGCGATCGCACAACAGTGGATTAACTATCCAACACCGGGAGTCCCCCGCCTGCCGGATGGCAAACCGAATCTTTCAGCGCCCGCGCCTCGCACCGCAGACGGCAAGCCGGACTTGTCCGGTATTTGGCGCGCCGGACGCACCGGCGAATACGGGTACGACTACAACGTCGCGCAGAACCTTAAGCAGGAAGAGATTCAACCGTCGGCCCAGAAGGTGCGCCAGCAGCGAGTCCAGGATTTCAGGAAAGACAGTCCGCTCGCCCGATGCTTGCCGGTGAGCGTGCCATTCCTGAATTTTCGAGGACTGTCGCAGATCGTACAGGCTCCTGGGGTGCTCGTTGTGCTGCATGAATCGCCGAGTAGTCCGCATCGGATCATCTACACCGATGGGCGGCAGCTTCCGAAGGACATCACCGATCTGAATCCGAGCTGGCTGGGATATTCAGTAGGTCATTGGGAACAGGACACGCTCGTAATCAATTCGGCAGGCTTCAACGACCTCGGTTGGCTCGATGTAGGCGGGCATCCTCAAACGGAGTCCCTGCGACTCACCGAACGCCTGCGGCGAACTGATTTCGGACACCTCGAATATGAGATGACCATCGATGATCCTAAGACCTTTACGCATCCGTTTACGCTGCGGGCCGATAAGACTTTCGTGCCCGACACGGTGCTGCTGGAGGATGTTTGCGAGAATGAGCGCTCGGGTACGCACCTCGTCAGCGGAGTGAAAGTCGCTCCGGACATCCTTGCACAGTACGCGGGAAAGTATGAGATCGGCCCGGGCCGCCAAGTGGTGGTAACGGTGTCCGGTGATCAACTGCTCATCGAGGACAGTGCGCATCCGGCAGATCGATTGTTCGTAGCTCGCTCGGAGACAGCCTTCCTGTCGAGCGTAAGTATGGCGTCTGTGGAGTTCGTGAGAAGTGCTCAGGGGGCTGTCACCCAGATGATTCGAACCGAGGCAGGTAAGAAGGAAACGGCTGTAAGGAGCGCAGCGCAAAAATAACACTGCAAAAGTCCGGCGTAAGCGACCCCCTGCCGCCTGCGGCGCCTCTCCCCCTCACGAGGGGGAGATTAAATAATGCACACGCCATAAGGAGATCTCCATGCGACGACCGATCGGAATGACTTTCGTCTTCCTTCTCTCGATGTTCGTTTCACTCTCGGCGCAATGGGTACACTACCCAACTCCTGGAATTCCGCGAACACCTGACGGTAAACCGAACCTGTCGGCCCCGGCGCCGAAGACTCCGGATGGCAAGCCGGATCTCTCGGGAATCTGGGCAACCGTCAACAACGGCAAATATTTCCAAGACCTCGGCGCTGACGGCGTTGAAATTCCCATGTTGCCCTGGGCGAAAGCGCTTTACGAGGAGCGCAAGGCAAACCTGCAGAAAGGCCATCCATCCGAACGCTGTCTCGGTCACGGGGTCATGGATTTCGATTCACATCAAACGCCCCGAAGGATTATCCAGACTCCTACAGTTATTGCGATTCTCTTCGAGTCATATCATCAGTACCGGCAGATTTTACTGGACGGCCGTCCTCTTCCAGAGCCCGGCCAACCGGCCTACTTCGGTTACTCCATCGGTAAGTGGGAGGGCGATACTTTAGTCGTTGAAACCAGCGGCCTAAATGATAAGGGTTGGCTGGACATGAACGGGCACCCGCAAACCGAAGCGACACACATCACCGAACGTTTCCGGCGCGTCAACTTCGGGCACATCGATGTGAAAGTCACCATTGATGACAAGACGGCGTATAGCAGAGCTTGGACAGTCGCTCTGGCAGGCTGGGATTTTCTTCCAGACGTAGACCTGATCGAAGCGATCTGCGAAAACGAAAAAGATTTTCAGCACCTGATTGGTAAGTAGCAAGGCCCGCGATCCGTGCTCCGAGGATGGTGATCATCCTCGGAGCTTCCTACAAAAGTCGGGGTCAGGCACATAAAACTGATAAACCAAGTGCCACCCCCCAGGCTATTTCGCGGCAAGAGCCGGCCCAATGTCGGCTTGTTTGACGAGTGTGCCATGGCCGCCCGCAATCGTGGCGCCGGTGATGCCCAACTTCCTCAGGACTTCACCAACCGCAATTGTGCCTTCCGAACGGTCGATCGGGCC
>DATFXZ010000117.1:0-3047 GCA_035315305.1 Terriglobia bacterium
AGCCGATGGGCACACTGCGCGATTTCGCGCAGTTCAACTTCCCACAACCCGAGTCTGGCAAGCTTGACAATGAACGCACGCTTCTATATCGTCCATCGATACATAGGGATGAAGATGAATGATTCGTGTGCTATTAGAAAGCATTGGCCAGGACATCCGTTACGCATTTCACAGTTTTCGTAGGACGCCCGGCATCGCAATCACCGCGATTATCGCCATAGCCCTAGGCATCGGCGCCTGCGCCGCAGTTTTCAGCGTTGTTGATCGGCTTTTCTTCCGAGCTCTTCCCTACGCTGAGGAAGACCGAGTGGTCTCGGTCGGGATCACGGCTCCGATAGATCCCAACGAGTTCGTATTGGGCGCCGACTATCTCGATTGGCGTGCCGCCGAGATACCTTTCGAATCGATGGGAACGCATGTTCCCGGCGGCTTCGATTGCGATCTGACGGATCAGAATCCCGTGCGGGTTTCTTGCGCTTCGGTGGAAGCGAGTCTTTTTCCAACGCTTGGGGTCCAACCGATTCTAGGACGTAATTTCCGCGCCGAAGAGGATCGTCCCAACCAGCCGAGAGTCGTACTGCTGTCCTATGGTCTTTGGTACAGCAGGTTCGCGGGCGACACATCCGTTCCTGGCAGAGCGATCTCGCTCGATGGTGCGCCTGCGACCGTCGTCGGTGTCCTGCCAGCCAATTTCGAAATGCCTGGAATGGGCAAATCGGACATTTTTGTGCCGCAGGCTTTGAACTGGAGCGCGATGGCGCATCCCGCCACCGGCCCATTCCTGCGCGCTTATGCAAGGCTCAAGCCGGGCATTACGATTCCTCAAGCTACTGCCGCGATGCAGCCGCTGTATCAGGAGGCGCTTCGATGGGCGCCGCCGGCTTTCCGAAACGAAGTAAAGTTCGGGATCCGAACTGTGCGCGACCGCCAAGTCCAGGATGCCCGCACGGCGTCGTTGATTCTGATGGCAGCGGTTATGGCCGTCCTGCTTATCGCTTGTGCGAATGTGGCGAATTTGCTCCTTGCACGCGCAGCCGTGCGGACTCGGGAGCTTGCCATGCGTGTTGCACTTGGAGCCGGCCGATTGCGCCTTATGCGCCAACTCTTGATGGAAAGTTTTGCATTAAGTGTTGTGGGAGGCGCCGGGGGCGCAGTGCTCGCATGGGTTTTCTTGCGCGTCCTTGTGGCGATCGCTCCGGGTGGTATACCGCGTCTGGAAGAAGCCACACTGGATCTTCGTGTATTGCTTTTCGCTATAGCCGTCTCCCTAGTTTCCGGTCTTCTGTTCGGCATCGTACCAGCACTTCATGCACCTGATCCCGAGTCGCTGGCCGGGTGGCGTATGGCAGGCGTCGGCCGCGGTGTTCTGCGCCACTCGTTGGTCGCCGCGCAGATTGCCTTCTCGCTCGTGCTTCTTAGTGGTGCAGGACTCCTGTTTCGCACGTTATGGAATATTCAAACGGTTCCATTGGGAATGCGGACTGAAAGCGTGTTGTCGGCCTCGGTTACGCTCGGCCTGCAGCGATACAGGCAACCTGAGCAGCAGCTCGGCTTCTTTGAGGAACTCGAGTCGCGTATGCGGCGGTTGCCTGGAATAGGCAGTTTCGCGCTTACTGATTCCGTTCCTCTCATGCCTGGAGGATCTCGATTTCACGTATTCGCAGGTCTTGAGGTCCGGGGCCGTCCTCACGTCGTCGAGAGTACCGGAGGGAACGTCACCTGGCGGATTGTCACGCCGGATTACTTCGCGACGCTGGGCATTCCAATTCTCCGCGGCCGTAGTTTTCGGGAAGAGGACCGTGACCCCAATCAAAACACGATCATCATCAGTGACTCGCTGGCCCGGCGGCTTTTTCCAAGTGACGATCCCATCAGCAAAGAGATGCGCCGCAATCAGCAGTTGCCGTGGGACACCGTGATCGGTGTCGCCGGCAATGCGAGAAATAATCCAGCCCTCTCGGACAACGACGATCCCGAATACTATGTCGTCCGAAAACACGGGACGGCGACTGCGGGCAGAAAGGCAAGTGTCATTGTCGGTACCTTCATGAATCCGCAGGTAATCGCTGATGCAATCCGCAGCGAAGTTGCTGCTATTGATCCGACACTCCCCGTCGTCATTGAAACGATGACCCAGCGTGTGAACAAACTGGCAGACCGACCGCGGTTCAATGCCGTGTTATTGGGGCTGTTTGCGGCCATCGGCGTGTCTTTGGCCGCGATAGGTCTTTATGGCGTCATTTCTTTTCTGGTGACACAGCGAACGCAAGAGATTGGAGTGCGCATGGCCCTGGGTGCTACATCCAACAACATCCTGCGTCTTGTGTTTGCCCATGCCATGCGGTGGACTGCGGCAGGAATTCTGATCGGCTTGCTCGGATCGCTTGCTGCCACTCGCTGGTTGCGCAGCCTGTTATACCAGGTTCCCGCACGCGATCCGTGGACGCTGGCAATCACCGTCGCTGTACTTCTTGCTGTTGCCCTCCTCGCGGCATGGTTCCCCTCGCGTCGCGCTCTAAGCGTGGATCCGTTGATCGCGTTGAAACAGGAATGAGCCTAGCGCCGCCCATCCGAGTTTTGCTCGTGCGTCGTTGATCTCGATTTGGGATAATCCCGGTCGCGCGCGAAGCGCAAGCGCGATAGCGCGCAGCATTAACACGCGAAGCGCAAGCGCGACAGCGCGCAGCATTAACACGCGAAGCGCAAGCGCGACAGCGCGCAGCATTAACAGAAGGAGACGGACTCATGCATAAGACCATCGTTGCTGTAGCCGTAGTGCTGCTCACAGGTGCCGGCGTATGTCTCGCGCAACCGGCCGGCGTCACCCGCGAGATGATCGCGCGGGCATTGCCTCTCGAAGGCGCGCCGCTCGCAGAGCCTGGACCGTACGAGGTCACGTCCGAAGCCGCGTTCAACTCACCCGGCCATCTCGTCTTTCGCCCGACGACGCTTGACTCGTTTCCGAAGAAGGACACGCTGCCCGTGATGGTGTGGGGCAACGGTGGTTGTGCGATCGACAGTACGCGCTACTCGGGGTTTCTGACGAC
>DATFXZ010000118.1:0-5086 GCA_035315305.1 Terriglobia bacterium
TGTGGCCCGGGCCGGCTCTCTGCCAATCTCGTGTGGCACAACAACGCGCCGACGAACAGTAGAAGAAGATGAGCGCCGATGACAATCCAATTCAAACCCGGCGGAGCCACAACTTGTGCTGCGACGAGAGGAAAGACGCCGAGCAAAATGATCGGAATCAGACGTGAAACACGAGTCGACGAAGCGTGCAGCCGCCGGCCGAAGGCCAAGATAAATGTCAAAAGGTACAGCGCCAGCGGGAGGAGCCAAAGAAAGGGAACGGATGCGACGTTTGCCGCAATGTGGTTGGTTACCGCAAGCATCAGTCCGGACGGAATAAACGATGCGGCGATCCAGAAGAGCCGCGTCTTGGCATCTATTGTGGCTGCAGGCTTCGCCGCTTCGCCCATGCTGGATGCCCGATGGCGCTCATCTCTTGCTTCGCGCTCCCGCGCTATCGCTTCGCGGACCGCCGCCACAGTCAGCACAAACATCACGATGAGTCCGACGTAACCCGCAAACCACAGCCGGCTTTGCGAAGCTGCACCGATCCGCGGTTCGATTAGAAACGGATAGGCCGCTAACGCCAGGAGACTTCCAGCATTGCTTACAGAATAGAGAAAGTAGGGATCGGAGGACGCGCTGTGAGTAGTTCTAGAGAGCCAATTCTGGACGAGCGGAGCAGTCGTCGCCACAACGAAGAAGGGAATTGCTGTGGAGGTCATTAATCCTGCTAACAGCAACAGTGATGGATGTTGAGAAAACGATTGTGTCGGTGCGGCGCTATATCGAATGGGAAGAAAACCTAGAGGCAAAAGTAGAAGAGTGCCGTGAATAACGAGCTGCTTTCGCATATCCGAGATGCGCGCGAGAAAGTGCGCGTAGACGTAGCCCACGAGCAGCATCAACTGAAAAAACAGAACGCACGTCGTCCATACGGCTGCGGTTCCGCCAAGGTAGGGAAGGAACATTTTGCCAACCATCGGCTGGCAAACAAAAAGCAGGAATGCGCTTAGAAAAAGCGTTGCAGCGATGATGAGGAGTCGCAAAGTTGAACGACAAGGCGCCGGGTCAAACCGGCGCCTTGGAAATGCTGAGCCAGATTATTGATGGAATCTCCCGACGAGAACCGCTTTGCCCAGGACATGCCCATCCATCGCATCCACGACTTTAGTACGAACGTCCGCGGCGTTCGTGCCCTGCGCCGGTTGAGGAATGTCAAGCTTCGTGTCGAGAGCATACAGCTCGAACGTGTAATGGTGATATGGACCCGCCGGAGCGCCAGGGCCCATGTAGCCTCCGCCGCGCAAGCTTACCTGGCGTGTGCCATCGGGTAACTCACCCTGCTGAACGCCTTCAGGAAGACCGGTGGATGTTGCCGGAATATTCCATGCCAGCCAGTGCAGGATATCTGTCTTAGAGCTTTTCTGTAGAACCGGTTCGGGATCATGCATGAGAAGAACGAAACTCTGCGTTCCCATCGGAACCTGCAACCACTTCAGCTCAGGCGAAACCGCCATTGCTCCAGCTTTCTGCGTGTATTTGTCGGGAACGACGCCGCCATCTTCAAAAGCGGCCGTTGTCATGAGAAGCGGCGGGCTTTGAGGACCGCGTCCACCCCCTCGACCCTGCCCGGCGGCTTGTCCTCCACCCTGTCCTCCGCCTTGAGCCATCACCGGAGCACACAATGCAACCAACGCTACGAGAACGAACAGAACTGTTATTACTCGCCCCACTTTCCTTTGCATTCGTTTTTATTCCTCCTGGCAGAAAAAAATTTGCAGAGACAGATTCTACTTGTCTCTTTGTAGCCATGAAATGGAAAAAGAGCTGCGGACATCGCGGATCATCCGCGTTATCCGTACAATCTGCGGCTCATGATAGAATTCGGCGACTTCATGTTATCGAATTTGGCGCCATACCTCTTGAGTATCCTCCGTATTGTGGCTGCTCTGCTTTTCTTTGAGCACGGCACTCAAAAGCTTTTCGGTTTTCCTCCCGGTCAGCCATACACGGGATTCCCGAATCTTTCGTTGTTGGGAATTGCCGGAATGTTGGAAGTAGCGGGAGGATTCTTGCTTCTTGTAGGGCTGTTTACGCGAGTCACGGCATTTATCGTCTCCGGTGAAATGGCGGTCGGCTACTTTAGAGCGCATTTTCCTCGAAGCTTTTTCCCTATCAACAATTTTGGGGAAATTACCGTGATGCTCTGCTTTTTCTTTCTCTACCTCGTTGCCGCAGGGCCGGGTCCCTGGAGCCTCGATCATCTTCTATCACGATCGAAGAAATGATTAAGGACCCGCTACGCTCCAGGAGAGACGCATTCATTCTCATACCTCTAGTGATGCTGACGGCTGCCGCTGCCGAACTTGCCATGGGCCGAAGAGTGTGGGGCATTGGCGGCACGCCAGGGCTGTGGTCCGGGAATATCTGGAGCAGTCACAATTCTCAGTTTCTTTTTGATCCTTATACATTCACCCACATCACACACGGCATTCTCTTATATGCGTTCCTCACTCTAACCTTCAAAACGTTACCGGTATCCACTCGCTTGCTGTTAGCCGTCGGTCTGGAGTCAGCCTGGGAGGTCCTGGAAAACACAACGATCGTCATTGAGCGATATCGGGCTGAGACGATTTCGCTGAATTACTACGGCGACAGTGTCATGAATTCAATGGGCGACATCCTGGCCTGTATGACTGGCTTTGTCCTTGCGTCTCGACTGCCGAAGCGCGTGATCATTTTGGGAGCGGTTGGACTGGAACTCCTTCTAGTGGTTTGGACGCGGGACAATCTTGCGCTCAATCTAGTTATGCTGATTCACCCAAGCCGCACGATTCGAGTCTGGCAGCTTGGGCAGTAGCGTCAGACCCTAGGGGACGAGGGGTCTGACCCCTGTGCCCTTCACGACGCTCGTTGCCCGGTCAATCTGAGCCGCAGTGCGTTCCAGCGTGCTGGCAACGATTGCAATCTGTTCCGCAGCTTCATTCCACTTATGCTGTTCGATCGCTTCGCGAACCCCGGGCAAAGTCTTGGCGCCGTACCCGGTATAAAAGCCTGGAGCATAGATCATATGTTTGAACCACGGGCGGCGCGGCAGACCACGTTCATCAACCAGTGCAGTTTCGATTTGACGAAGGGCACCATCGAGCAGTTGTTGAGTGTCACGCGATTTCAGGCGCGTCGATGTTGATGCGTCGCGCAATGCAGTATCGTAATTGCGAGTGCTTTGTTGCAGTCGCGTTAACGCATTTTGTAGCGGAGTGAAGTTGAGGCCCATCGGAGGCGGCTCCCTCTGGGGCGTCACGGACGTTTGCGTTGGATCTGCAACGAGATCGTATGTGTTGTTGTCGATGTTACGGTTTTTCTCCGCGATCGCGTCGCTTTCGTCTTTGCTGAGTTTCGTCACTTCCGTGATGTACCGCGCAACTGTGTCCGTCAGATTCGAAACGCTCAGCGGCAAGTAATCTGCATTCGCAAATCGCAAGACGGTGCGGCCGGCCGTCATTGCAAGGGCGGCGGCGTAATGAAATCCCGGATCGGCGAAACGCGTGTAATGGTCGAACGAATCGTAGATGGAATGATAGACGCCATCGGTTTCGCCTTCGCCGCCGTATCGAAGATCGACCGACGGGATGCCGAGATGCTGCAGGAACGGCGTGTAATCGGACCCCGAACCCAGTGCGGCAATCCGCATATCGGGGCGGTCGCGCGCTTCCCGCCGGTTCTCAGCGCTTCCATCCAGGATGGCGCGCGCCCGCCATCGTTCGAATACAGGGACCTGTTTTTCCGGATCCACGACGTCGCGCGCAACGTCGTTCATGAACTTCTCTAACGCATGCGAGCCGCCGACGGATAAGAATCCTCGCGCGTTGTTGTCCGAGTTGACGTACAGGACTGCTTTTCGCTGGAGTTCGGCGGCGTGGCTTTCAGCCCATTCGGTGGAACCGATCAAGGCTTGTTCTTCACCGTCCCAGGCGCAGTAAATGATGGTGCGTCTGGGCCGCCACCCCGTCTTCATTAGTTGTCCGACGGACTGAGCTTCAGCGAGAACCGCGATCATTCCACTGATGGGATCTTCAGCACCGTTTACCCAAGCGTCGTGATGATTTCCACGAATAATCCATTCATCGGGAAATTCGCTCCCGCGCAGCCGCGCGATCACGTCATAGGCTGGAACTGTGTTGAAGTCGAACTCGAGGGCCATATGGACGACGGCTTTTCCTGGGCCCAGGTGATACGTGATGGGCAGGGCTCCGCGCCAGGACGTCGGGGCAACAGGACCGTCCAACGCACGCAGCAGCGGTAGAGCGTCAGAGTAGGAAATCGGGAGCACCGGGATTTTCGTGAGTGTCGTTCCGGGATCTTTTAAGTCGAGCCGTTTCGCGTCGGGTGTGGCGCCAATGCCTGGCGTTAAAGGGTCGCCTGCATAAAGCGGCAGGTCGGCAACCGAGCCGCGTTGCGCACCCGTCTCGTTTCGCCATGCGCCTTCCGGATATACGTCGCCTGCAAAGTAGCCGTCGTCCCGAGGATCTGAATAGATAATGCAACCAATAGCGCCCTGTTCTGCGGCAATTTTGGGTTTGACGCCGCGAAACGAATTGCCGTAGCGCACGATGACGATCTTGCCGCGCACATCGATTCCACGCCGTGCCAGTTCTGCGTAGTCCTGCTGATTACCATAGTTGGCGTATACAAGTTCTCCAGTCACATCCCCATTTACGGAATAAGCGTTATAGACCGGCAGCTGTTCGGATTTTTGTCCGGAAGTGGCGTCTTCCGGGAGTGAGCGCTCTTCGAGCTTTGCGACGAACTTCTGCGGGGCTGTCATTTCCAGGATTCGTGTCTTCGGCGTAGGAAACAGCACATCAAATCTTTCGATCGCTGTATCGAAGCCCCATGAACGAAAGAGACTCGCAATGAATTCGGCATTTTCTTTATCGTATGCAGAGCCGAGATGGTGCGGCCGCGCGGAAAGCCGCTTCATCCAATCGCGCAGATCATCTTTTTTGACGAATGAGTCGAATTGCTTTTCGAGAGCGCGTTCATGGCTGGAGCCGTCGCGGTCGAAGCCGAGGAGCGGTGACTGTTGGCCGGCCGGTTCTTT
>DATFXZ010000119.1:0-4145 GCA_035315305.1 Terriglobia bacterium
ACACATTCTGACGCGGATTGTCGAAGCCAAGCAGAACCGGCTTCAGGCGGCGAAGATGCGTGTGCCGGAACCCGTTGTCAAGCGAATGGCAGAAACGGCCAAACCCGCGCCCTCGTTCCATGCAGCTCTAGAGACACCGCAGAGAGTCCGATTCATTGCCGAGGTGAAGAAAGCGTCGCCATCCAAAGGTGTCCTCAAGGCCGATTTGGATCCGGCGAAACAGGCAGCGATTTATGCGGAAGCGGGCGCCTGCGCCGTATCGGTTGTGACTGAAGAAGATTTCTTTCAGGGCGAACTCGGTTGGATCGGCAAGGCAGGCGAGGCGTCGAAGCTTCCAATCCTTCGAAAGGACTTTGTATACGACGCGTTCCAGGTTTACGAAACTCGCGCAACCGGCGCGAGCGCCATTCTCTTCATTGTTGCCATGCTGCAATACAATGAACTGAAAGATCTCATCGCCCTGGCACGAGAGGTGAAACTGGATGCGCTTGTCGAGGTTCACGATGAGACCGAGCTTGGTGAGGCGCTCGAGGCCGGCGCTTCCATCATCGGTATCAACAATCGGGATCTGAAAACGTTCAATGTGGATCTCCAAACGGCAATTCGTCTGTCGCGGCGGATTCCTGAAGATCGCATTCTCGTTGTTGAAAGCGGTATCCACAGTAAGGCCGACGTCGATTTGCTCTTGGCTGCCGGAGCCGACGCCTTTCTGATTGGAGAACACTTTCTCACGTCAGCCGATCCCGCGGCAGCAATCCGAGGCCTGTCGTGACACGTATTAAAATCTGCGGCATCACTGAATTCGAAGACGCGCGCGACGCGGCATTGCTCGGCGCAGACGCTATCGGTCTCAACTTTTACCCGAGCAGCCCTCGCTATATCGATCCGGCTCGTGCCGCAAAGATTATTGAACGGCTGCCACCTTTCGTAACGACTGTTGGAATTTTCGTTAACCATCCGGATCCTCAAAACGTGGAGGATTTTGCAGTCTCCGTCGGATTGCATGCGGTCCAACTTCACGGCAGTGAAACACCGGACTACTGTTCAATGATTCAGCGGGTGAAAGTAATCAAGTCTTTCCGCGTGGATTCGGCTTTCCGCGTGGATACTCTCCGCAGCTACGGCAGCGGAACTTTTCTTCTCGATGGATGTTCGCCAGGCACCGGAAGTTCGTTCAACTGGGATCGCGCTTTCGGCGCGAACGCCTTCGGATCAATCATTCTTGCGGGCGGATTGAATCCGGAAAATGTTGCGCACGCCATTAGCACGCTCCATCCATTTGGCGTGGATGTAGCAAGTGGTGTGGAATCGAAGCCCGGCAAGAAGGACTACGAAACGATGCGACGATTTATTGAGGCGGTTTATCGAGCCGACGTCGCTTTGATGGGTGCACCATGAAAGGTCATTTCGGAAAGTATGGCGGGCAGTTCGTGCCCGAAACGCTAATGCATCCGCTCGAGGAACTCGAGGCCGCCTACTTGCGGGCGCAACGCGACCCTAGTTTTCAAGCGGAACTCGACGATCTCTTTCATAACTACTCAGGACGGCCGACGCCGCTCTATTCCGCCAAACGTCTGGCGAAGGCGTGGAGCGGCGCGAAGATCTATCTGAAGCGTGAAGACCTAAATCACACCGGCGCGCACAAGATCAATAACTGTCTCGGCCAGGGTTTGCTCGCGCGGCGCATGGGCAAGAAACGCATCATTGCAGAAACGGGCGCCGGACAACACGGCGTCGCTACTGCCACCGTATGCGCGCTCCTGGGTCTTGAATGTGATGTCTACATGGGCGAGGAAGACATTCGGCGTCAGGAACTGAATGTCTTCCGTATGAAGTTGCTCGGCGCCCGCGTCATTCCGGTTTCCGCAGGAAGTAAGACACTGAAAGATGCGATCAACGAATCCATGCGGGACTGGGTGACAAATGTCCGAACGACGTACTACATGCTTGGTTCTGTCCTCGGACCGCATCCATATCCAATGATGGTTCGCGACTTCCAGTCCGTGATCGGCCGTGAAACGCGCGCGCAGATTCTGGAGAACGAAGGACGACTGCCGGACGTGCTTGTGGCTTGCGTTGGCGGCGGAAGTAATTCGATCGGCCTTTTCTATGATTTTGTCTCAGACAAGCAAGTGCGGATGATCGGGGTTGAGGCCGGCGGACGAAGTCTTGTACTCGGTGATCACGCCGCGCGCTTTGCGGGTGGCAGGCCCGGCGTCCTGCACGGAACGTTCTCGTATATCCTCCAGAACGAGGATGGGCAAGTGATGCCTACGCATTCCGTTTCGGCGGGGCTGGATTATCCGGCCGTTGGTCCGGAACACGCGGCATTCCATGAGACGGGGCGAGTGGAATACACGAGCATCAACGACGAGGAAGCATTGGAAGCGTTCCATGAATTAAGCCGTTTGGAAGGCATCATTCCCGCTCTGGAAAGCTCACACGCGATCGCGCAGACGAAGAAATTGAGTCTCGCTGCAGACCGGATTGTGGTTGTGAACCTGTCGGGCCGCGGAGATAAGGATGTGACCGAGGTGATGCGGTTAACCGCAAACGAAGACTCGCCGCGGATGACGCGGTTCACACGAAGGCGATGACCCGAATCGAACAGAAATTCGCTCAACTAAAATCGGATGGTCGAAAGGCTTTCATTCCGTATATCACAGCGGGTGACCCGAGCCTCGATGTCACATTGGACTTAATTCTCGCGCTCGAGAAATCGAGCGCCGATGTCATTGAGCTGGGCGTGCCGTTTTCCGACCCTATCGCAGACGGCCCCGTCATTCAGCGCGCAACGGAACGAGCGCTGCACAGCGGCGTCACGCTGCAAAAGGTTCTGCAACTCGGTAGTAAGGTACGCCGGCAGTCGGAAATTCCGCTTGTATTGTTCAGCTATTTCAATCCACTGCTGAATTACGGTTTGGAGAAGCTGGCGCACGATGCCATCGAGTCCGGCTTCGACGGAGTGCTGGCCACCGATCTCACAGTTGAAGAATCGGACACGTTCGTTCGCACTATGCGCACCGCGGGCCTCAATACAATATTCTTAGTTGCGCCGACAAGCTCGCCGGAGCGCATGAAGAAGATTGCGGGGACATCGAATGGATTCTTATACGCTGTCGCACGTACCGGAGTGACAGGCGAACAGCAGGATCTAGCGAGCGAATTGAACCCGTTTTTGAAGACCTTGAGAGCACACAGGACGGCTCCTATTGCTGTCGGTTTTGGCATCTCGCGGCCGGAACACGTTTGCGCCGTGTGGCAAGAGGCCGATGCAGCAATCGTCGGAAGCTCGATTGTGAAAGAAATCGAGCAACATATCGGCAAGGCCGATCTGGTTGAAAGAGTTTCGGCATTTGCCTGTTGGCTGAAAGGTTGTCAGTCCAAATGAGTATTGAAGATTGGCGACGCAAGATTGATGAGATCGACAACAAATTGGTTGAATTGTTTAACGAGCGCTCCAAATGCGCGATCGAGATTGGAAGGATCAAACATATCGAAAACCTCCGTGTCTATGATCCGGAGCGCGAAAGGGAAATCCTTCAGCGCATCAAGCAAGTCAATCGAGGGCCGCTGGACAATGAAGGGCTGCAACGCTTGTTCGAACGCGTAATCGACGAGTGCCGGCGCATCGAGAGGATTGAACGGGAGAAGGAATAGACATGGTTGTTGTGATGCAAGAAGGGGCGAAGGAAGAGCAGATTCAGAGTGTGATCGATCGCCTCATTCAAATGGGATTTGATGTTCACCGCTCCACAGGCGCGGCGCACACGGTGCTCGGCGCTGTGGGCGGTGTTCCCGTGGATCATCGAGATATCGAACTACTTGAAGGTGTTCGGGAAGTTATCAAGATTTCCGCGTCATATAAGCTTGCGAGCCGTGCATTCAAGCCGCAAGGAACGGTTGTCAAAGTGGGTCCGCCGGATCATCAGATACAGATTGGCGGACGAAACATTGTGATGATGGCTGGACCTTGCACCGTGGAAAGCGCGGAACAGGTCTCAACGATCGCCGGCATCATGAACGACTGCGGAATTCGGATCTTGCGAGGCGGCGCGTTTAAACCGAGGACTTCGCCATACAGTTTCCAGGGCATGGGAGAAGAAGGCCTCAAGGTCTTGCGCGTGGCGGCCGACAAGCACAAG
>DATFXZ010000120.1:0-9466 GCA_035315305.1 Terriglobia bacterium
AGCAATACGCCGAGATTATTCAGTGCCTGTCTGGTTTCTCGAAGCTTGAGAGATTGTCGGAGCGCAACTTCGGCTTCATCCTCTCTTTCCCCCACAAGCAACACTGCGCCGAGGTCGGAATAACCTTCGGCGAGCTCCGGCGCCAATTGCGTCTCAATGCGGTATTCCTCGATTGCCTCGGCAAAGCGGGCTTTGCGGACATAAAAGGCTCCGAGGTCGCGGTGCGGTCGAAAGTAGTCGGGCGCAAGTTGAACCGCCCTTCGCAATGCCTCTACCGCCTCTTCAATATGGCCGGCGTTATCCAAAGCGGTTCCCATTTGACGCCACACGTCTGAATTGTTCGGCTCCAGCTCCGCAGCGCGTCTCAACCGCTCGATGGCCAGTTCTGGATTTCCTTCAGTCTGTTCAATGGAGCTGAGGACAAGAAGGACTGGAACCGAGTCCGGATTCAGACTTTGAGCCTTCGCAGCGACTGAAGACGCTTCTTGCAGCCAATGACGATCCCTTGTGGCCCTGTACTTCTGGGAATAAGCTTCGGCCAGCGCTGCAAATACCAGTGGAGATCGAGAGTCGATCTTTTGGACCGCATCGAAGAATCGGATCGCTTCATCGTAACTCGAAAGGTCGCGCCGCAAAAGCGCGAGGCCGCGGGCATAGTCGGAATACGCAGCCGGGTGAACGCTGGCAGGAGGCGCGCTGCGAAGGCGAAACGCAGAAGTGACCACCCCAGCGAGTGAAGTGGAAACAGCCGCAAGTTCTTGCGACCGGAATGTGCCGTCGAACCGTCGTAGAACCCTTCCGGTGTTCAGTTCGGTCAACATCGCGTGAAGGCTGATGAGATCGCCGCGAGCCTCTATTTCACCCGACAAAGCATGAGTGGCGCGAAGTCGAGTTGCAGCTAAAGCTGCAGAGTCTGCTTTGTAGGTCTCGACTTCATCGGGTGGAATGATAAACAGCCGCCGTGTGGCCGCGCCCAAAACTGCAAGGCGTGCCGAGACGTCGGACAATCCTCCGCGCACACTTGTAATCGATTCGTTGTCGGGCGCGGCGCCCGAGATGTTAAATGGCAATATCGCGAGCCGTGCGAGCGGCGGCGGAGGAAATACGGTGTCGCGAAAGTACAAGCCGAAAGCAAGGGCGAGAATAATGACGGCAATCGCGACGATCCATTGCTTGCGTTGAGAAACTGCAAATGCGCGTTCGATCAAACGCAAAACTTCAGCGGGCGAGGCGATCCGCTTCTTCGGATCCGGATGAAGGCAACCCAGCACAATCGAATCCCAATGGGCATCGATGTTACGCCTGTGCCTGCTGGGAGCATCGGGGAGGCTCTTGAAACGATCCTTCAGAGACACTTCAGGACCAAACGGAAGCCGATTCGCGAGCATTTCGTACAGAATGACTCCCAGTGCATACACATCTGACGCCGGTGTTGCGGGAGCGTCCTTCCAACGTTCTGGGGCGATATAGTTGGGAGTGCCGCGTATTTCGGACGACGTCGGGCTTGTTCTCTCCCATACAAACTTTGCCAGGCCGAAGTCGGTGATCACCACGCGATAACTTCCATCGCGCCTCGGCGTCAACATCACATTATTCGCTGTGAGGTCGCGGTGCAGTATGTGAGCGCGATGCGCAGCTTCCAGACCTTGGGAAAGCTGTTTCGCAATCGCAAGCGCGTCTGCTTGCGAGAGCGGTTCTCGCCGACACCTGCTCTGTAACGTCTCCCCTTCAAGGAACTCCATTGAAATGAAATCCACGGGAGGCGTTCCACTCTCGGCTGTATGAATTTCGTATGCCCGGCAGATATTTTCGTGCGTCACACGTAGAGAGTTGCGCGCTTCAGGCGGGATTTGCCCCGAATATCCGGCCTTGGCAAATTTGAGGGCCCGGCGCTCGCCCAGTTTTTCGTCTATGGCTTCGTATACGACAGCCATGCCGCCCTCCCCGATTTTGCGAACAATACGGAAGCGGTCGCAGATTAGGTCGTTAGGACGGAACACAAAGAATCGAGCAGACGTCGAAGTCGGGACCGGATCCGCTCTTGTTCTCTGGTCTTCGGTGGATTCAGGATGCATAAACGATTGCCCGCGAGCTTCTGGAGTACATCATTCTCGCGATACGCTGCGAGCGACCGGAATGGATCGGTATAACGGCGCTACTCTACGCCTATTGGCACTGGAACTCAACTCGGCATTCACAAAGTGTCGTTAGTATGAGCGTGCATCAGATAGTATCTTGCCAGTCGATGACTGGCTTAACGGCAATCGCATGCTCGAAGCATAAATAAACATGACTAGCGCTGCTGCACGTAGAGTTCAGTCTCCAAGGGTCATCAACGTACAGGATTTCCGATCCCTGGCTCGTCGCAGGCTGCCGAAAGTTGTTTTCGATTACCTAGATGGCGGCGCAGAAGACGAGATTACGCTTCGCGAAAATCGGCGCGCTTTTGAGGATGTTACCTTCCGACCGCGCCATGCCGTAGCATTCGCTGAGTGCGATCTTCGCACCCGTGTGTTGGGTTGCGATCTTGAGCTGCCGATGATATTGGCGCCGATCGGTTATAGCAGCGTGATGCACTCACGCGGCGAAGTAGCAGCGGCACGGGCAGCCGGCAACGCCGGCACAGCATACATACTCTCAACGATTTCCGGAGTCGCGCTCGAGGATGTGAAGGCCGCCACGCTTGGCCCAGTGTTCTACCAACTTTACTTGATCGGAGGGCGGAAGGTTGCCGAGTTCACAATCGAACGCGCTCGGAATGCCGGATTTTCCGGCCTCTTTGTCACGATCGATACGGCGGTCGCAGGAATGCGTGAACGGGATTTCCGAAATGGAATGAAGGAACTTATCGGAGGTAGCATTTTCGAAAAGATTCGATTTTCGCCGCAAATCCTGGCACGGCCCCACTGGCTAATGCGCTTTCTACTAGATGGTGGCGTGCCAGTACTACCTAATGTTGTCGTTCCAGGTCGTGGCCCGATGCCGCTGACGGATGTCGGCACGGCTTTGGCTCAATCGACGATCACTTGGGAAGACCTGCGATGGATACACGATATCTGGCAAGGGCCCGTTATCGTTAAGGGCGTACTTACCGGTGAAGATGCGCGGCGCGCGATCGACGTTGGGGCTTCGGCCATCGTTGTATCGAATCACGGAGGACGCCAACTCGACACCGTTCCCGCCTCTTTAAGAGCGCTCCCGGAAATCGTGTCAGCGGTAAACGGTCAGATTGAAGTGCTGATGGATGGAGGTATCCGACGCGGAGCCGATATCGTCAAAGCGATTTGCCTGGGAGCTCGCGCTGTTCTCTGTGGCCGAGCGTACGCATATGGTCTGGCAGCGGCAGGCCAGGCGGGCGTTGCACGCGCTCTTGAAATCTTGAGGGAAGACTTAAACCGTACCCTCAGATTGCTTGGTTGTTCTGATATTAAAGCCCTCAATGACTCGTACGTCGACTGTTCCGCGATACGGAATTACAAACGCATCTAGCTAGAACATGATGTCGTCCGGTTCGGTCAGCGACGCGCCGGCGTCGTCAGCGTTTGCGAAGACTGGCGTGGAACGAATTTGTCGTACCGGCTGCGTACAATGAGGATGGCGACTATGGCGACCAGAATCGCGACAGCCACATACCTTACCAAACGCCAAGCCCAGTTGAGCCGCTCGCTGCCGCGGGGAGCCTCCGCTTTCATCGCGACAGGTTCGATGAACCGATATCCTTTCCTCGGCACTGTTTCGATATAGCGCGGGTTCCCGCTTTCCTCGCCAAGAGTTGATCGCAGGCGACTCATCACTACGTCGAGACTGTGCTCGAATTCCACGTGGCTTTCTGGCCACAGTCTTCGGCGGATCTCCTCGCGCATGATCAGCTCTCCAGGTCGCTCAAGCAGCAGGCAGAGCAATTCGCCCGTCTGTCCGCTCAGCCGTATAGATCGGCCCGCGGCTGTGAGTATCTTCCGCTGATCGTCGAATTCAAAGTCTCCGAACGTCTTAACCATTACGGATTCCGATTGTATGCACGACATTGATCTTCTGAGAGGACAAATTGAGGACTTGTGAGTTGAATTCGTGGGCACGGGGTGGTGCCATGACGCATGCACAAATTTTCACGCGCAGCAATCTGGACGGTCACCATCCTGTTGGCGACGGTATTTGTTTTGGTGGGTTTGTCGAAACTAGCTGGTCCCTCAGCACTGCGATGGGGTGAGAGGCTCGCACATTGGGGCTATCCTGTGGAGTCTCAATACGTGATTGGTGCGCTTGAGATTCTCGCTGGAGTGGGATTGTTGATTCCGAAAGTGCGACGAAGCGCTGCCGCGACGTTGATCGGTATGATGATTGGTGCGATGTGTACCCACCTCGTCAATGCCGAATACCAGCGCCTCATACCGCCTCTCGTCCTTGCGGCATTAGCACTTGTCCTTATGTTTGATCGACCAAGGACAAAAACGCGGGCAGTCTAGGTGTCAGATATGTACATGGCTACTCAATCTTCTAAAGACTTAAGTGGTTCCGCTAAAACGCGTACTTCACGGCAAACTGCATGATCCTCGGCCCGACGTCATAAAGAATCTTGCCGAATGCGGCTCCGTTTTGTTGACCTGTCGAAACCGCGCTCGGATTGTTCGGACTGTTGGTCAGGAAGTTCGCATGGTTCGCAAAGTTGAACGCTTCAGCGCGAAGATCCACTCGCTGCCGCTCACCCAATCGAATCGACCTCGTGAGCGCGAGATCCATATTGAAGAACCCCGGGCCGACGAGCGTGAACGGCTTCATATTGCTCGGAATGCCATTCGCTACTGGCGTGGCAAACGCGGCGCCGTTCAACCAGCAGTTGATCGTCTTATGCTCGCAATAAGGATTCGCCAGGATTTGCGTCGCGCGATCTCCTCCAACGCCATTCAGGTCGGTATCGATTCCCGACGTGGCGCTGAACGGAATTCCGGAATGCACGCTGCCGATAATCGCAAGCTGCCAGTTGCTCGCAACCGTTCGCAGCGCCCGTTGAGAGAACGTCGGTCCCTGAAGCACAGCCGACAGATTGAAAATGTGCCGCAGGTCCGTGCCGGCGCACTGTCCGCGATCGGATCTCCGATTGTTCGGATCCGTGTACGACCCCGCCAGCAGCGTCGTGCCGAGATCGGCGATGCAATGCGACCATGTGTAATTGGACTGAACCGTGAAGTGGTTCGACAGGCGGTGCTGCAACGAGAGTAGTAGTCCGTTGTAGTTCGCGGTTCCGCCGTCATCGAGATTCACGATTGAGTTGTAATAAGGACCCTGACTCGGATTCGCCAGCGTCAGCACGCGTCGCTGAGTCGGATTCGTCGTTGTCGAACATGGACCCGGCGCAGCCAATCCGTATTGCCCCGCGACGCAATTGCCTGGGATGTACTGCGACGGATTCAACGCCTTCGGACTCCAGAAATGAATCGTGTTGGATCCAAGATAGCTCGCCTTCGCCAGCCAGTTCGCGCCGATCTGTTTCTCGACGCTGAGATTCCACTGGTTCAGATACGGCGGATGATAGCTCAGAGGAACGGTGACGTACGGCGCCTGCGACGGGAAAACAGAATTCTTGCTGAACGTGTACGGGAACGGATTTCCACCAGGGAAACTCCGCCACGGATCCGAGAAACCACCGGGAGGAGAGTTGTACGTGATGGCCTGCCCCCACGGCGGCTCATTCGAGTAGCCGTAATAGAACAACGTTGACGGGAAATCGTAGAACATTCCCCACGAGGCCCTCACTGTCATACGGCCGTTGCCCTGCGGATCCCACGCCAGTCCGATGCGCGGCGCAAAATCTTTGAGCCGCGTTTTCATCGGGCGGTCACCTGCGCCGTAATTCGGATCGCCAGGGAAGAGCGTTCCCGCCGGCGCATTGGGATAGACCGTCGAATGCACGTTGTTAAGGAACGCATTCATATCGAAGTGGCTGACCCATCCGTTCGGAATGACTGTTCCGAAATACGGATCCCAGCGCAGGCCGTAGTTCAGCGTCAATCGCGGCGTGACTCTCCAGCTATCCTGCGCGTACAAACCGAGGTTTCGCTGACGCTCGCGATCATTACTAATCGTGTTCTGCGCAAAACTGGAAGGGGAACCGATGAGGAAGTCCGCCATCGGTAATCCCGTAACCTGGCCGTTGAACGTGAACGCGCCGGCAGTATTCAGGTAGATCCAGATCTTGTGGAGCGGACGAACATAGTTTCCACCGAACTGGATCTGATGATTTCCGCGAATCAAGCTGACGTCGTCCGCAATCTGATACGTCGTTGTGTAGAGGTAGCCCGGATACGTAGCGCCGGCCGCGCTGTATAACGCGTTAGTCACAGTCACGAGCAGGTACTTCGGAATGATTTCCGTGATCCCTTGAATTCCCAGGTCCGACGCGCCGAAGAACGGCACCTGCGTTTTCTCGATGCTCGACTTATTGAAAGCAACTCGCAGCGAATTGATCGTTCGCGAGCTGATGACGTATGTGTCGCCGAGAACAGCGGATGTCACCATGTTGTCCGGCGACGGCTGCGTGATCGACAGCGGCGTGCCCGTGTACGTTGGAGGCGCGAAGCTGTGCGCGCCGAAGTATCGGCCGAAGATGGAGTGCTGCGCGTTGATCTGATAATCCATCTTGCCGACGCCGTACTGCGAGCTGAAGCTGTTCAGTGAACCGAAGTGAACGGTTCCGCAATCATCCTCGGCCGTACCGTAGCCGTAGGTCAGCATCTTCAGGGCCGGCGCACTCAACTGCGATGCTGAAATCGTGTTGTTGACGAACGGCGTTTTCAACGTGATCTGCTTTCCGTTGTTGCAGGCCGGAGACGTGATCTTCGTGAAGTCGCCGACGAGCATCGCCGGCGTCGGAATGTAGTTCGTGCCGGTGACGGGCGCCGATCGCTGGATCGTGAACTGTGTTCCGCCGAAGAAGAACAGCTTGTTGTGAACGATCGGCCCGCCGATTGTGCCGCCGAATTGATTCCGCTTGAGCGAATCGCGAACCGGCGCGAAGAAATCGCGAGCGTTGAATGCGCCGTTGCGGACGAACTCGAAAAGATTTCCATGAAAATCGTTCGTCCCGGATTTCGTCACAACATTCACCGCGCCGGAGCCGTGTTGTCCATACTGAGCGGGCAAGGCGCTTGTTTCGACTTTGAACTCCTGCAGCGCATCAGGGAATGGAAGCGGAAGGCCGAGGTTATTGATCGGATCGTTGTGCGTTCCGCCATCGAGCATGTAAGTCAGCGCGCTGTTGGCGCCGCCGCCTGCGACGGCGATCGGAGTTTCATCCGGATTGTTCTTGCCGGAATAAAGTTGTCCGACGTTAGCGAGCGGAATCGTAGCCGCCGCGCCCGCGAGGTTGATAAGCTGCGTCGCCTGGCGTCCGTTCAGCGGAAGCTCGACCACACGCTGCGAATCGATGAGTTCGCCGACGCCCGTGCTGTGCGTCTCGACCAGTGTCGCATTCGCCTGCACTTCGACCTGCTCGCTGACCTGGCCAATTTGCAACACAGGATTGATCACCGGCGCCGCGTTGACGACCAGCGTGATTCCAGTCTGCACGAATGTTCTGAAGCCGGCCAGCGCCGCCTCCAATCGATAAGGACCGATCGGCAGATTCGAGAGAACGTAAGATCCCGCCTCGTTCGTTGTCGCGCTACGCGTGACACCTGTCTCGGTCTGAGTCAGAGTGACCTCGACACCCGGCAGGACTGCGCCGCTTTGATCTCGTACCGTTCCTGCGATTTGAGCCGTCGCCTGCGCCCACACATCGCCGGCCGCCAAACCGAACACGATCAAGCCTGCTAACACGCAAAAAACGATTGGCTTCATTTTTTCTCCCGTGCGCGCGAGTCTAACAGAGTTTTGCGATGGACGTAGGGGACAACGTTCTTCTGGCGTTGTCGGTCGATGGGAAGTAGAGTCTGGAGGTGCCAGAGGAGGCCGTAATGCGAACACGAGTCTTGTTGCTTGCGATGGCCATGAGTATCGCTGTCAGTTTAGGAACTGCTGAGAACCAGCCCGCGGTTGCACTGACGGGACAGGTCACGTCGGCGGAAGAGGGTTTAATGGAAGGCGTGCTCGTGAGCGCGAAGAAATCAGATTCGACGATCACAATCACAGTGGTCAGTGACGACCAGGGACGCTACCGATTTCCTACCGCGAAACTGCAGCCGGGCCGGTATGCGCTGCGTATCCGCGCCATCGGATATGATCTCGACAGTGCTAGCGAGGTTGAAGTCAGGAAAGGCTCCACGGCGACGGCCGACCTCAAATTGACGAAAGCGCGCGATCTCGCATCGCAACTATCGAATTCCGAATGGCTTTTGAGCTTCCCCGGTACCGAGCAGGAGAAGGCTTCCATCCGTCGCTGCACCCACTGCCATACGCTCGAGCGCGTGGCACGATCGCGCCATGATGTGGACAAACTCACGTCGGTGATTCAACGGATGTCGACCTATCCACAACTATCATTTCCATTGATGATTCAGAAGCTTGTCGCGCCGCGCGTTGGCGGTGGCGAAGATCCGCTCGAGCGGCAGCAGGCGGGGTGGCGGCGGCAGGCTCAATATCTGAGCACGATCAACTTGAGCGAATCGGAACAATGGGCCTATTCCTTCAAGACGCTTTCGCGGCCAAAAGGACGCGCAACCAAGGTTATTTATACCGAGTACGATCTACCCAAGAAAACCAGGCAACCGCACGATGTGATCGTCGATTCACAAGGAATGGCATGGTACGCGAGCTTCGGCGAGCAGATCCTTGGAAAACTCGATCCTAAAACCGGCAAGGTCACCGATTACGAGGTTCCCTTGCTCAAACCGAAGTTGCCGACCGGCAGCTTGGCCATGCGCTTTGATGAGGATGAAAATATCTGGCTCGGGATGCAGTTCCAGGGCGGTGTCGCAAAGTTCGATAAAAAGAGCGAAAAATTCCAAACCTGGAGCCTGCCCTCGGAGCTGAACGGGGATCATGTCCAGATCAATCAGGTCAGTCCCGAACACCATAAAGTCGACGGCAAAGTTTGGTTGCAGGACGCCGGAACGTATACCGTTTTGCGCCTCGACGAGAAGTCCGGCAAATATGAAGTCTTCGAGCCGTTCAAAATTCCGCGACCGAATATCTATGATGTCATCTCAGACGCGCAGAACAACGTTTACTTCACCGTTTTCGGACGCGGCGACATCGGGCATATCGATGGCAAGACGGGAAAGATCACAACGTATCCGACACCAACGCGGGCTTCAGCGCCGCGCCGCGGGATGATCGATTTGCAGGGTCGCCTCTGGTTTGGTGAGAACAGCGCCAACAGGATCGGAATGTTCGATACGAGGACGGAGCAGTTCAAAGAATGGCTGGTGCCTAACGCCGAGTCCTGGCCCTACGATGTCACCGGCGATAAAAATGGCGAAGCGTGGGCTGGAGATGAGTTCAGCGATCGCGTGCTGCGCCTCAATCCGCAGAC
>DATFXZ010000121.1:0-5533 GCA_035315305.1 Terriglobia bacterium
CCAGCCGGTCATATAGTGGTTCCGGCGTTTCCAGGCGATTCGCCCACCTTCATACCGGATTTTGCGCAGCCATTCGGTGAATTGGCTTGGCGTCGAGGCAAATGACAGGGCGAGAACAGTCTCCACATAGGTGACGCAGTCAAACTTGTCCAACGACGCCACGAAGATTTCAGGCGTTTCGGCCGATCCAATCAATGGATTTATTTGGTAAGGTTGCCCAAGAAACTGACGGGAGAGAACTTCGATTCGGCAGCCGGCGGAATCGCAAGACTTTGTTTTGGACAAAAGCCGTTCTACGCGCCGCCGGCTAAGAAGTCGTGGTCGCGCGTGTTGCATCGGATTCCGATTTTAACACGCGGTCTTGGCAGTGATCAGGCGTGTCCCATCTCCGCATGATCCAGGTCGATGAACTGATCGTCCGACGATGCACCTTCCGGAAAAAAATCCACTACCAGCAGGTACATATCGCCATCCTCGAACATATGAGCCAATTTCTGATCCATCAGCCGGAACTGTTGATTGTGTGCATCCCACGAGACTTTGACGATAAACATAGTCCCCTCCTTGACCACTCACCCATCTGTGCGCAATTTGGCGCCCGTAGGCCGCGGCCTTGGGCACACGAATTGCAGCTTTTATTACGATGTTCATTGATGAATTTGTCTTCTCTTTTTCCCTGCTTTTATTCACGGGAGGTTTGCTGCTTCTGGGAGTCGTGATCCTGATCGATGCTTTGCGGCGGCTTATTCGAACGTGGTGGTCAAAGCCTTCGAGCGAGAACGATCGTGGTGTCGTCCTGCATGTCGATATCGCTGGCCCAGTTGCGAACAGCGTCAGTGACGAGACGCGAAATCTCATCCAGCGGCCGCTCTCGATACCGGACAATAAGGTCGCTTAATCGCTGCTCTCCGAACTGCTCGCCGTTCGCATTCTCAGTCTCAGTGATGCCGTCCGTAAATGCAGTGAGCAGATCTCCCTCGCAAAGCTGCAGAACGTTTTGCTCGTAAGGAAATTCGGGAAACAATCCCACGGCCATGCCGTTGGATTCGAGCCGGATCACATTTTGCTGTCGGATCAAAAGCGGAGCAAGGTGTCCTGCATTCGTATACGTAAGCAAGCCGCTCTGGTCGTCGTAAAGACCACAGTAGAAGGTCGCGTACTTCTCAGGCGGAGTGTTTTCGTAGAGCTGCCGGTTCAACCGGGACACGAGGGTTGCTGTGGAGATGCCTCCGTTCTTACCAATCGTCAGCTGCGCATGCAAGGAAGATTGGACGCTCGCCATCAACAGCGCGGCCGAAATTCCCTTGCCGGAAATATCACCGATGACAAGGGCCGTGGACCTGGAGTCCAGCGGGATGAAGTCGTAGTAGTCGCCGCTGACAACGCGTGCCGGGTGACACACGCCGGTCAGTTCAAGAGTCTTCAATTTCGGCACTTCTCTTGGAAAGAGCTGTGCCTGCACTTGCCGGGCAATCTCCAACTCCGATTCCAGCTTTTCCTTTTCCTTGACTTCGACGATCAGCCGCTCGACGCGCTGAGTCATGTTATTGAACGATGTCGCTAATTCGCTGAACTGATCCTTCGTGCGGACTGGCACGCGATGCGAAAAGTCACCCGCTTCGACTTTCTTCGTTCCGAGATAGAGGTCATGAACACTTCGTGTGAGGCTGCGGGTCAGGCCTGTGCTGAACAGAATGCCGATAATGACGACTACGAGAAACGCGCAGGCGATGACCAGCAAAAAAATCCCAAGCACAACAGCGATCGAGCCGAGCGTGCTGAAGAGTCTTGCCAGGATCACGGATGGGCGGGACTGAAGAATGAAGACCTCAGGCCCGGTCTCACCGTTTTCCATCGAACGCGCTTGATGCGGCATAGGGCTTTCCAATGCGAAATCCCAAAAGCCGCGGGCTGCAGGAGGAGGGGCGACATCCTCAGAGTCCATGATCGTCGGTTTCGGATTGCTGTATTGTCCAACCTTGAAGGTAAGGTTCTCACCTGTGACCAGCATCACGGAAGCTAGCCCCGGAAGCAGCTCCGCCAACGTATGCTGATCCAGCTTCTGATACGCGAAGACTTCAGTGTAGCGTTCGCCTGTTCCAGCTGCGGCGTGGGCCGCAAAAAAATGAGAGCCATCGGCTTTCATGACGATCCCTCTGAAACCAGGCATACTCCAGGCCGGAAATCCAGGGGATGGACGATTGCCGGTCCGAATGATGGTTTCGGTAAGAGGAACGCCCGCCGAAGAACGCTGCGTTCCAGCTGCAACATCCTCTGCCAGCCGCTCTGCGGAACTGTAAACCTGGCCCTCACGCCGTTCGACTTCGGACTTCAACAGATAGTTCGCTGTTTGACCCAGCACCATGTAGAAGCCAATACAGACGAAGATCACTATCAGCACAACCGGTACGACGCCGATCAGGAAATATGTCACCAGGAGGCGATTGCGGACTCGCCAGACGAGTTTTCTCACAAGTGGCCGAACCAGTGTGATGGCAAGAAGAACAAGAAAGACGATGAACAGAATCGTGAACAGATCGCTGCCGATCAACGAATAACCTGTCATCGCGAAGCCGATCCAGTTCAGGACGACGGTCACGAAGAGAATCAGCGTGATCCGTTGAAGCCAATTGAGTCGAGAGAATGCCAGCACGGACGCCAACTTACCACAGAGCCCCGGGTGAGCGGGTCATGAAAGACATTTGAAATTGGACGATTCCTGCATCTCAGGTCCGAAAGCCGAAATATCAGATTGGACGGTCCAATCTGCGGTTTCAAATTTCGGATCTGAGATGCAGGAATCGTCCGATTTCAAAATTTTCCTATTTGGAAGGTTGCGGACTGCGACGAAGTGTGGGGCGATTCTCCTCATCTGGTTTATACCGGTTTTGCACTTTCGCCAGACGTGATTTCACAGCATTGAAGTCCGACGTCGACTCCACGTATTGAACCGCTGGGGGTAGAACTGTGGCGATGGTCTCTTCCACGATGCGGATGCGGTTGCCGGTGGCAGGATGTGTAGAAAACAGGCTTGCCATCGATCCGGGCTTTGCTTTCTCTTTTGCCTGGAGCTTCTCGAAAAATCGAACCAGGGCGTTCGGGTCATAACCTGTCTTGTAAAGGTACTGAACGCCGAGGTAGTCCGCCTCCTCTTCCATTGCGCGCGAAAACTTCAAAAAGCTTAGCGGCGCGAGCACAGTTGCAGCCTGCTGGATTCCATAACCGATTCCACCGCTCACGAAAATGAGAGGAATAGAAGCGTACTGCCATAACTGACCCCTCGAAACCTGCTCGGTACCGTGGCGCGCTGCGACGTGAGCTATTTCGTGCGCCATAACGCCCGCCAACTCCGCTTCATCATCAGCAGCCAATATGAGTCCCGTATTGACGTAGAAGAAACCACCGGGCAGCGCGAATGCGTTGATCTCATCCGAATCGATGACTTTTATTGTGAATGGGAGCTTCGCGTCCGAATTCCGGACGATGTTTTGTCCAACTCGATTGACGTAATCATTGATAACGGGATCGCCGACCAATCTCGATTCCTGCTCGACCTGTCTCGCCAGTTCACGTCCCAGAGCGATTTCCCTATCCAGCGATATGAAATTAATGCTCCGTTTATTGATGTCCCGAATCCCAATATTCTCGATATCCGAATTCCGCTTCTTCTTGCCTTCACCGGAGCCTACCGTCGCAAGCGCGAATGTCAAAGTAACTGCCAGTACCAGCCTTCGATATCCGCTCACGCGCCCTCCTTTTACCTGCCGGAAAACTGTCATACAATCTCGCCGACAAGCCACACCAATACGGAGGCACGAATATGGCCAAGCCGCGGAAATTTTCTCCTACGCGCCGAAATTTCTTAAAGGGTGCTGCTGTTGCTGGCGCTGCAAGTTTGACGCCACCAATTGCGCCGATTGCAAGTGCGACAGTGCGCAAACCCGAAACAGTGACTCCGCTACAGGACGCGCGGGCTGAAACGGCAGTCCCGCCTGAAGTCGACGTTCTGACGACGGACCACTGCGGATCGGACTTCATGGTGGATGTACTTCGCTCGCTCGATATTGAGTACGTTTGCGCCAACCCCGGATCCAGCTTTCGCGCGCTGCACGAGTCCGTCGTCAACTACGGCGGCAACCAAAAGCCCGAGTTCATCACTTGCTGCCACGAGGAGTCCTCGGTCGGAATGGCGCACGGCTACTCGAAAATCGAAGGTAAACCTCTCGGTGTGCTTGCCCATGGCACGGTTGGATTGCAACACGCGGCGATGGCAGTCTACAACGCGTACTGCGATCGCGTGCCGATATTCATCATTGTCGGAAACACGATCGATGCGACGATGCGCAGACCCGGTGTCGAATGGATGCATTCCGTCCAGGATGCCGCTTCGATCGTCCGGGATTTCATCAAATGGGACGACACGCCGATATCGCTCCAACACTTCGCGGAGTCGGCCGCCCGAGCATACAAGATCACGATGACTCCACCGATGGAGCCGGTGCTCATCGTGGCGGACAGCGAACTGCAGGAGCGACCTCTTGCGGAAAAAGACAAGTTGCGCGTGCAACGCGTAACACGCACTGCCCCTCCACAGGGCGATTCCGGTGCTGTCGCGGAAGCGGCCAAACTTCTCGTGGCGGCGCAGACTCCTGTCATCATCGCCGACCGCGCCGCTCGCACAGCTGCGGGAATGAAATACCTCGTGGAATTGGCGGAAGCACTGCAGGCGCCGGTGATCGATCAAGGCGGCCGCATGAATTTCCCGTCACGCCATCCTTTGAATCAGTCGGGCCGCGGCCGAGGTCTCATTGCAGACGCGGACGTGATCCTTGGCCTCGAGCTCACGGATTTTTGGGGATCGGTAAACGCGTACCGCGACCAACTGGAACGAAGCTCTCGCCGCCTCACAAAAACCGACGCCAAACTGATCAGCATTACGGCCGGTGATCTGTACATGAAATCCAATTACCAGGATTTCGAACGCTATCCCGAGGTGGATATCGCAATGGCGGCGGATGCGGAAGCGACGCTTCCAGCTTTGACTGAAGCGGTTAAGCGACTGATCACTGCCGATCACAAGAACGCATTCCAAACCCGCGGGAGCAAGCTCGCCTCGGCTCATCAGGCCGCGCTGGAACAGTCCCGACTCGACGCGACATACGGGTGGGATGCGAGCCCCATCACGACCGCCCGCATGTTCGCGGAAGTCTGGGCGCAAATCAAGAATGAAGACTGGTCGCTCGTATCCTCCTCACAAACCAATTGGGCTTCGAGGCTTTGGAACTTCGACAAATATCACCGATTCATCGGGGGATCCGGCGGAGCCGGCGTTGGATACGGCGCTCCGGCTGCCGTAGGCGCCGCACTTGCGAACAAGAAATACGGCCGCCTCACTGTGAATATTCAAAACGACGGCGACTTGATGTACGCGCCGGGTGTGCTATGGACCGCAGCACACCATCGCATTCCATTGCTCAGCGTGATGCATAACAACCGCGCCTATCATCAGGAAGTCATGCATCTGCAGCGCATG
>DATFXZ010000122.1:0-7288 GCA_035315305.1 Terriglobia bacterium
CCCCATCCGATCGCAATCGCCTGGATCACACGATTAAGGAACGCCCACGCTAGCAAAGCCACACCTAATTCCCAGTGGTGACCTAGACCGCTGATTGCGAGACCCAGCAAACCGAACGGCATGGCGTAAGTCAAACCGGTCCCGATATGTCCGGCACTCCGCGAAAAACGCGTGCTCCTCATCCAACGGACCTGATGCTCTAGCGAGCGGCGCGCCGAGGTGTTCATGGCAACGTGGCCGACGATATGCTTTGAGAGAACGACGCGCTTCCCGCCGGCGTGAGCACGATTTCCGAGGACGTAGTCGTCCGCGCAGTAGGATCCGAGCGCGGAAATCCCGCCGATCAAATCCAATACATCTCTGCGTGTGGCCATGATCGGTCCTAAGGCGAATCTCATTCCTTCCACCATATTCGCCACTAAGACACCCGAAGACAGTTCAACGGACATGCCAAGCGCTTCCAGTCTTGACCAAAAACCGCCCGCGGTTAGGCCTCGATACAAACAGGTCACGACGCCATTCTGACTTTCAAGCAAAGGCGTGACGACCTCGCGGAGGCAGTTCTTGTTCACACATACGTCACTGTCCGTGATGACTAAGTAGGGTGAGGCCGCGCCAGCTAACATCTTTTCTAAAGTGAACACCTTCGCATTGGGATACTCCGGCTCACCCGAAAGCACGATCGTGGTCTTGACCTGAGGATGTTTGCGCTGAAGTAACTCAACGACTTTTAATGCCGGATCGCTGCTGTCGCGCACGCCAAAGAAGAGATGGAATTCTGGATAATCCTGGACGAAAAAACTTTCCAGATTCCGCTCAAGATGAGGCTCTAAACCATGCAGGGGCTTTAATACGGCGACAGCTGGTAATGAAAGGCCGTCGTCAATTTGATTTCGGAAGTCCTGCCGGAAACGCCCCGCAGCCTTCAGGACAAGGATTAAGTAGACCGTGCTGGACACTAGTCCGGTGACAGAGAAATACAGACAGAGATGAATCATTATAGGAAATTAGCCAACAGGTTGGTTTGTGAGGAGGCATTTACCGCCGCTACTGCTGACGAGATAGACCGCAACGCCAACCAACTGCTGAAGTCGCGGCATATCATTGTCGTAGGCGAGGAGATAGTATCGATCCGGACTCCGCCAGAGCTGCTGTAGCTTCGTATCATCAATGAATACATCCGGTGCTCCGGGAGCGTATGAACCATATTCCAGGTTACCCACCCTGCCATTCCAGAGCAGGGCTCGTTGATTTGTGTAAAAGAACACAGACGAAAAAGCGTAATAAGCGTTAGCTTCGATTAATCCGCCCGGCGGCGCCTTCGTCAATGCTTCGGCAAGGGGCTTCGAGCCGAGGTAAGGATCGAACGCGACCATCGCAACTCGAGCAGCATGAAAAAAGACAACCATCATCACCGCCGCCGCAAAAAACGGCAGGCGTTTGTGGTTCCGATAAATAACCATTCCCGCGACGCCCAATAATGCCGCAGTGGCGGCCAAAGCGAGAGGGAATCGCAAATATGCAAACGACTGCAGCGTCAGATCCCCCATATGGCCTAACGATAGGGTGTACATCTCGGGATGCTGGACGAGTGCCGTCGAGATATCACCCGGCGTCGGCAGAGCCCATACATGCCAGAGAATGACGGCGATAACTGCCGCAGCTACCGACGCAACCGCAACAATCGCCTTTGTTCCACGCCTTATCCAAACACCGCCGGTGTTGATTGCACACCCGAGCAGTAGAGCGAATGCCGGATATGTAGGCAGGGAGTAATACTCCTGCGTCGTCGAAAAGCTGAAGAAAACCAGCACGACAGCAATCCAACAAAGGGCCAGCAGCCGCGTCCTGCCCGCCCGATCTGACGGTCTGTAATTCAGGCGAAACGCTGCTGCGCCGTATACGCTCCAGGGAAACAACCACACCAGATGTAAGAGCCAGAACCAGAGGCGTGGCACAGTATTGTAGTCGCGGGGATAGCGCAGATTCAGGAACCGCAGGACATGCTCATTAATGAAGTAGAACCAGAAAAATCCATGGTACTGGCCTGGACCGCTGTGTATCGTGAAATCGAAATAAGGCGGATTCCGCAGCATTGCCAGCACGTACCATGGGACGGCGATCGCTCCCATAACGGCGAGTATACGGACCGGACGCACCCTCCGCAGCGTATCCCGAACCCATAGTTGTCGTGTGATGGCCAAGTACACGAAGCCCGTACCGATCGGGAACACGACAGCAATCAATCCTTTCAGCAAGAGACCCAGCCCAAGCGACACGCCCATCAGAACCGGCCAAACCTCAGAACGCTTTTCGTCCGGGTCGAGCGCGCGAGCGAATGACCACAATCCGAGCGTGATAACAAGCGTCAGAATCGCATCGGGAATCACGATGCGTGTGAACAGAAACAAACCAATACTGGTGCTCAAGACCAGACCGGAATAAAATCCCGCATCCAGGCCAAAGGCCCAGGTACCAAAGCGCAGCGTCGCAACGCATAATCCGATGACGCTCAACGCCAAAGGCAACCGTCCCGCCCAATCGTGAACTCCGAAGATGCCGTGAGAAATCGCGCTCAGCCAATAACCGAGCGGGGATTTTTCAAGATACGCGATACCGTTGAGGTGCGGCGTGACCCAATCACCAGATTCCACCATCGTTCGTGAAATCTGGGCCTGCACCGCGTCGACGTCATCCATCAGGTGGGGAGGACTAAAGATCGAACCAACAAAGATGATTCCGGCAATAACTGCGACGATTATCGTATTACGCACATTGTCCACCGCTTCACCCATAGAACGAATTTGATCACACATCCCAATTTTTACAACCTTGCTAGTATTGATACCTTAGATTAGGTGGTGCATATGTTTATGGGATGGGCTAAGGTTTCGCGGATTATTTTTGTCATTGTCGGTTTGCTCGCCGCAGCGGGTGACCTCCCGGCGGGAGAAACAGAACGGTATGACAGGAGATTCTTCGTTCAACTGCGTACCGTTTTCGGCCGGTTTCGAAACACGGATCTTGACCGTGCTTTCGACAAAGCTCAATCCATCCAATGCTCCGAACTCGTCAACGAAGAAGCCGAGTGGCGGACCGTCGCCTTTTTCAATGAAAAGCGCGAATTAGGCGACTGGTATCGCAAAAGTTTGGAGGAAGTTAAAAACGATCCTTCCGTCTTCGTCTTCAAAGGAGTCTGCCGCGGCGAGCATGGTCCAGTTCAGCTGACAACCAAGTTTCCTGTAACCGAGACGGTCGAGGCTTATAGCCAGAGGCGAATCGGGTTCGATGAAATTGCAGTAAACACAAATGCTCCCGTCAGGGCCGTATTCGATTCGGAAACCCAGGCATACCGCTTTGATCTCCCTTATCTTTTCCTCGTCAGCCGCCAGGACGACCAAAGCATCTATAGCCTGAATCCTCCTGAGCTGGCGGAGCGGTACAGATATGCGACGGACGTCATCAACCATTGGGATTGCAAGTCTGTTACTGCCGAAAACGTGACCTACCAATTCTTGATCTGTCGAACAACAACTCTGCCGCGCATTCCAGCTCAAAGAAGTCAGAGCCGTATTGCGTTTGGAGCATCGGCATACTTTATCTTGTCGGATGGCAAGGAAGCGTCGTCGAGCGTCAAATTGTCATTTGATGATGCCGATAATGCGAAGCACATTGTTGAGGATGCCGGCGCCACAACACTCGTGAGCGATCTCGATTCGCGGCATGGACCCGACTCCGCTGCCTGGGAGGTTCCGGATTCCGATGAGAAACTCCTGGACATCACGCGAGATGAGTTCAGAATCCGCTTCTCACCTCAAAGCTGGACCGGACGCATCGGTGCGATCCAAGTCTTGTCAGCGAAAAGAATTTCGAGCGTGGAGTCGCCGAGCCCCGCACCAGGCGTTGACTATTGCATATGGTCTCCCGGCGGAACCGCTGCCGCCGAGCAACTGCTGGCGGCTAACTCATACGAACGGGTGACGTACACCCTAACGCCTCACGATCAGGACGCGCGCTCACCGACTTCTATCATTTTTAACTTCAATGCCCTTGCAGGCGGCCATCTGGGCAGGCTTGAATGCGTGTTTCCACGCGCATCATCGGCTGCCGGCATATCTTTCGACCGTTGGGTATCCATCGTCGGCGACCACCTGGCACTGGAAGTCAGACCTTGATTTCGCGACAGCGTGTCGAGGCATCGCGTCAACCGGGTTGTGGGCATGAACTACGATCAGACCAGTATTGCTGAGAACTACAATCGAGGCCGTGATCACGGAGCCGATTTTCTCCAGCAGTGGATGAGTGTTGTTTCGAATCGCGTCGATCCTGACGGAGTTCACGACATTCTGGATCTTGGATGCGGTACAGGACGTTTCTCTCATGCGCTTGCACGCACTTTCGACGCAAACTTGATGGGAATTGATCCATCGACGAAAATGCTTCAACAAGCACGCGGCAGCAGTAACAGTCGCGTTGTCTTCGCTAATGGTTTTGGTGAAGCCGTGCCATTGCCCGCCGAATCAATGGACCTTATTTTCATATCGATGGCGTTTCACCACTTCACTGACCCAGGCATGGTTGCCGAAGAATGCAGAAGAGTGCTCCGCCGTCACGGCCGCGTTTGCCTGCGCACCGCCAGCCTGGAGAAGATACCGATGTACCCGTACGTTCCATTCTTTCCAACAAGCCGAAAACTGCTTGAACAACGGCTGCCGTCATTGACCTTCCAACGCGAAGTCTTCGAAGAGGCGTCTTTTCAAACGCTCTCTTACGAAGTCGTAACTCAAACGATCGCAGCCGATTATTCATCGTACGCCGACAAGCTTTCACTAAAAGCCGATTCGATATTGGCGAGTCTCGACGACAGCGACTTTGAGGCTGGTTTACAGGCGCTTCGTGCGGCAGCAACGACGATGCCGGCTTGCACCATCACAGAACCGATTGATTTTTTTGTATTCGAGCCGCGTTAGCGGAGGGTTAAGTCAACGGTTGGGAGGCCGGCCAGTGTCATCCAGTTCGCGGTAGAAACCCAGATCTTCACCGCGGAGCAGCTTCGTAACATAGACAATCTGGCCATAATGCAGCCCAAAATGTTCGACGACTTGATAAACGGCCTGTAAACCGCTCACCGTGTAGCCTTGAATTTTGAAGGTCGCGAGCAAGTCGGCTTCGGTCAACGAACCGACAACGTCTGCTGCTTCTGTGACCGTTCCGCCGAGTTTCTCCAGCAACGCCGAGCCCGAAATTGGTCGACGTTCGCGGAATTCGGCGGGCCGATCGCGTCTGTCTTCCAGCCGGCGAAACGATGAAATCAGCCATTGCCGCACATTGCCGTCAAGGTGGAGGATCAGATTTCCAATACTGTTACTAGCGGCGTTTGGGCGCCACCAAATTTGTTCTTCATTCAATGATTCAACTGAACTCCGTAAGCGCGGCCAATATTGTTCGAGCAGTTTTGTGCGCGAGTATTGGAGAAACACGGTATGCAGGCTGGAGTTTGGCGTCGTCATCTTAGTGTGTCATCGCATCGCATGCACAATATTATAGGGGTCAGACCCCTCGGTACCTAAATTCTCGAGTTACAGATTAGGTACCGAGGGGTCTGACCCCTTGGCCCCTATAATGAGACATGGAGTTTCGGTTCGAGACGCTGGAATACGATAAAACCTTTCCTACCCTTCCCAAACATTCCGGTGTTTACAAGATTTTCGATATTCGCGGAAAGCTGATCGTGCTCGACAAAACGAGCAATTTGTTTGAGCGGTTTGAGCGTTACTACGGCGAGCGGTCCGAACGAGTACGCGACCTCGATCTGCGGGAGATCACGGGACGGATCGAATACATTCGTACCGATTCAACGTTCGAGACTCTGTACGTCTTATATCGGGAGCGAAAGAACTATTTTCCGAAGACGTATCGGAAAATGCGGACGTTCCGGTTGTTCACTCTCATGAAGATCAATCGTAAACAACGGTTCCCGCGCATCTATGCGAGCCGCCAGGTCAAAGCCGGGGTCGATTACTTCGGGCCGTTCATTTCTCGCGGACAGTTCACGAAGCTGAAAACCACGCTCGAACGAACCTTCAAATTGCGTCCCTGTCTATACAACATTCGCGGAAACGATCCTCATCCCGACTGCCTGTATTTTCAAATGCACACATGCTCGCGGCCCTGTAACAACGATATCGACCGGCGGCATTACCTGCAGGACGTTCAGGACGCGATCGCATTTACGGAAGGCCGCGACGAAGATATCGAGAGCGCGTGCGTGCAGAAAATGAACGATCTCGCTGCGGAGATGAAGTTCGAAGAAGCAGAGGTCATCCATCGCAAGCTCGAAAAAGTTCATCGTGCACGACAGGAATACAAAGACACGTTCTTTTCGGTTTGGAATTTTAATTATGTTGTGGTGCTTGCTTCCGATTCAGTCTCACGCTGCAAGCTTGCATTTATCAGGCGTGGCCGCGTTGTTGGGTTCGAAGAATACGCAGTCGAGACGCTGCACGAAATGCTGCCTTCGGATCTGCATCGATATTTTAACGCGCCCGTCGACCGGGAATCCGGTGACGCAGTTTACGATGAATTCTGTCTCGTGGCCAACTTTATCGTCGACCCGTTACAGAGCGTGGATCTAGTGCCTGTTCGTGACCTCGAGAGCCTGCCCGAACAGATCCGAGAACGCCTGCAACAGCGCAAACGCAAGCGAAAACCGGGTCCGGTCGAAAACCCGCCTACCGATGCCCATTCAACTTGTGTTGAGCGATCTTGCGATTGAGGGTATTACGGTGGACGCCAAGAACCTTGGCGGCTTTTGTTTGATTGCCACGCGTTTTGACGAGTGCAGTTTGAATGAACCTCTTTTCAAACTCACCCAGCGCTTCATCCAGGTAAATTCGCCGCTCGATCATTTCCGCTACAAGGGATTCCAACTTCTCTTTCACAACTACTTTCCTTAGAGTTGGGGCGTTTTCTACTGCTGCCGCCACCAGCGCTCCAGTGCGCGATAGCCGACAAGAAACTTTGCTTTCATCTCGTATGGAGTCATGACAGCGATGACTCTCGACCCGGGCAGGAAATAAGGTGCCAGCTCCGAGCCTTTTAGCCTCTCGGTTTGGATCTCGAAAGCAGTCAGTGCTAGCAGGATCGCCGCCGAGATTAACCATCCGCGAATGAAACCAAAAGCCGCACCGAGCAATCGGTCAGCCCATTGAAGCTTCGCGAATTTCATGAATTTTGTGACGAGCCATATGACTACGAAACCAGCCACAAGCGTCATCACGAAGATCAA